>JAIKZT010000301.1 GCA_024682015.1 Clostridia bacterium | reverse complement strand
GCTTTCTCCCGCGCCTCTGTCCTGCCTTTGCGCGGCGCTTCGCGCCGCTCGACCGGCGAAGCCGGTCGCCCGGGAACGGCGGCTGCCCCATTCAATCAACACGCGGAAGCCACTCAGATCGCCGCCCGACGCAGCATCGCGGACTGCTTCTTTGCAGCTTTCTTCTCAGAAGAAAGCGCGTTTCTCCTTCCAGTTTCGCGGAAATCCGGCGCTTCTGCCGTAATTCCCCCTTCGCATCACAGCTCTTAGAACGCGAAAGTATTACAGCCCGATCACCAGCTCCTGCCGGATGGCGGCGAACACGGCGTCGCCCTCGTGGAAGTCCATGCGGTTTTCGTATACGACGTCGGCGTTCATGGTCAGGCGGTCGAACTGCACGCTGAAGCGGACGAGGTTGCCGTGGGAGATATGGCTGACGATCCGGCCTTCGGCCACGAGCAGGCCGTCGTCCTTCCGGGGCGCCTGCTTGCTGAGGGCGACGATCTCGGGGCGCACGGCCACGTCCTGGCCGGGGACGGACGCGCCGAACACGCGGTTGAAATCGGCGGCGCTGGGCAGGTTGTAATTGCCGATGAAGGTGGCGGCAAACTTGGTGGCCGGGCGCGTGTAAATCTGCTCCGGCGTGCCGGACTGCTCGATCTTGCCCGCGTGGAACAGGTGGATCATATCGCTCATCACCATGGCCTCGTCCTGATCGTGGGTGACGAAAATGGTGGTGATGCCCAGCTGTTGCTGGATGCGGCGGATCTCGATCTGCAGGTTTTTGCGCAGCAGGGCGTCGATGGCGCTGAGCGGCTCGTCCAGCAGAAGCACCTTGGGCGCGGTCACCATGGCGCGGGCCAGCGCCACGCGCTGCTGCTGGCCGCCGGAGAGCTGCGCCGGATACTGGCCGATCTTTTCCGCCAGGCCCACGATGTCCAGCATCTGCTCGACCTTCTGGTTGATCTCGGCCTTGGGCAGCTTTTTGAGCTTGAGGCCGTAGGCCACATTATCGCGCACGCTCATATTGGGGAACAGCGAATACTGCTGGAACACCATGCCGATGCCGCGGCGGCGCGGGATCACGTCGGTGATCTCCTGGCCGTCCAGGTAGATATGCCCGCTCGTCACCTGCTCCAGGCCCGCCAGGCAGCGCAGCAGCGTGGATTTGCCGCAGCCCGAAGGCCCCAGCAGCGTGACCAATTGCCCCTTCTCCACCTCCAGGTCGATATCCTTGAGCACGTGGTTCGCGCCGAATTTTTTGTTGATTTTTTCAAAGCGGATAAAAGACATGGCTTTATTTTCCCCCGTTCCTGATTTTCTCAAGCGTGCTCCTGCCCTGCAGGGTCAATACGATGGCGGTGATGGCGAAGGTGATCAGCATGATGACCACGAACACGGCGGACGCCTCGGTGCTGGAGCGCTTCATGCTCTGGTACAGAAACTGCTGCATGTTGTTGACGTTGGAGCTGGACAGGTTGCGGATGATGACGTAATCGCCGAACAGCAGGCCCACCGCCAGCAGGCTGGACACCGTAATGCCGGTGAGGATATTGGGCACGATGACCTTGAAAAAGGCTTTGAGCTTGCTTTCGCCCAGCATTTCGGCGGCCTCGAGCAGGGTGTTCATGTTGATGGCGCGCATGCCGTTGCGGATGCCGTTATAGATGTGCGGCAGGATGATGATGCAGTACGCGCCGAAGAGCATCACCATGCGCCCGCTGAACACCGACGTGCCCTTGGCGTACAGCGTCAGGATGGAGACCGAAAGGATGACGCCCTGGATGGTATAGGGGATCATGCACAGCAGCTGCACGTATTTTTCCAGCCGGGGGAAATACACCGTGACCGCGAACAGCGCCAGCAGCACCACCAGGATGGTGATCACGATGGGCACCACGCAGACCAGCAGCGTCTGGTACATGGAGGTCAGGAAGGCGGCGTTGGTGAAGATGGACTTGTACGCGCTGAGCGTAAAGCCCTTCGGCACCACCCCCGTCCAGGTTTCAAACAGGGAATAGATGATCGTGGCGATCAGCGGGATGAGAAGCCACACGATGACCAGCGTCATCACGATATTGGCGTAAACCCTTGTGCGTTTCATGCCGCGCTCACCTCTTTTCCCATTTGGTCATTTTCCGGGTGATGAAATTGTTGAGCAGGATCACGACGCACATGATCACCATCATCACCACGGAAAGGGCGGCGCCCAGCTTGGGCTTGGTCTTGATGTCGCCCACGAACTGCGCCGAAATATTGATCGGCAGCAGCGAGAAATTGTTCATCAGCAGGGCATAGGCCGTGGCGTAGGCGCACAGCGCGTTGGCAAACAGCACGCTCAGCGTGGAAAAAATGCTGGGCAGCAGGATGGGGATGCCGATCTTGCCCCAGAAGTGCAGGCTGTTGCCGCCCAGGAGCATGTTGGCCTCGTTCCATTCGGCCCGGATGCCGTTGAAGGCCGGGATCAGCAGCAGGGTGGACAGCGGGATCTGGAAGTAAATGTACATCAGCGTCAGGCCGCCGCTGGTGTACAGGTCGAAATTGCGGATGAAGTCGATCCCGTACTGGCTGGCGATCTGCTTGACCACGCCGGCGTTGCCCAGGATGATCATATAGGCGAAGGCAAGGGGCACGCCCGCGAAATTGGAGGTCATGTTGAGGACCGTCATAAACGCCTTGCGGAATTTGCCCCTTGAATTATAAGCGGCGCGGGCGCCGAGGAACGCGACCACGATGCCCACGGCCGTTGAAATCAATGTGATTCTCAGGCTGTTGAGGATGGACGTTTTGTAGCTGAGGGTGGAGAATATCTTGGTGTAATTGTCCAGGCTGAAACGGATATCCGGCTTTTTGTCGAGGCCGAAGCTGTCCACCACCAGCATGATCAGCGGCAGCAGCTCATACATCACGACAATAAACAAAAACGGCAG
>JAIKZT010000270.1 GCA_024682015.1 Clostridia bacterium | reverse complement strand
CGCCATGAACAAGTTTGGCGACTGCGAGTTTGTTTCCGGCACGAACGGAAACGGATTCACGACGGCGGAGTTCGAGCTGCCTGATCTTGTAGAACAGGTAAACGACGACTATGCCGAAGCTGTCAAAAAGGCCGGAATAAGCGTGAACCGCTACAACAGCGAAGAGTTCATGCCGGCCGTCGTGTTCGCGTCGTCTGACGCAGGATTCTGCGCAGCGTCCGTCTACCCTGTGATGAAGACAGCAAAGGGTGCCCGCATTCGCGTTGGTCAGCCCTTAAAGGCGGATCATCTGAAGGGCAGAGCGAACGCCGGTTACGCGTACTTCGCGGCAGAGCTTCCCAAGGTCTTCGCTAAGTTCGACGACTTTGCGGGTTCTGTGGCAAAGATGGCCGGGGTGATGATCAATTACCCCAAGAACGCCTTCATCAACATGTGCAAGGCGGCGAAGGTGCCAAAGAAGCGCGCGGCATCTGCCCTGCAGAACATGTTGAACATCGCAGGAGACAGTCCCATGACAATGGACGACCTGTACCTGTTCATCATGGACATCGCAGCGGAAGCCGCAAACGAGATGGAGCCATCCGCCCTTATCAGGCTTGAGGACTCCCTCGCGAAGATCGCGAAGATGAACTGGTCCGAATACGACCTCGTCATCGATGCGACGTGGTAGTTCAATAAAGGGAGAGGCCTTACGGCTTCTCCCTTGAAAGGAGAAAAGAAATGAAGAAGTTACTCTCGCTGCTCCTCGCGCTCGCCATGGCGATGTCAGCGGGCACGGTGTACGTGTTTGCGGATGACCCGGCGGCAGAAGGCGCTGGAGCAAAGGAAGCGGTACTCATGCCGCTTCAGCCGGTGATCGACCCGGCAGAATTCGACGAGCCCCAGCAAGAGGAAGCCGCTGAAGAATATGAAGTCATCGAAGAGCTGTTCTTCGAAGAGGATGATATCCTCAGAGAAGAGATGCTTCTGAGCGGCGAATACCTGGACGTATTCGACCTTGCGGAGTACATGTTCCTGATATACTATCCGCAGGAATATCTGCAGAACAGGTATTACGAATACGAGCTCTTAAGCCGCGCTGAAAAGTACGGCATAATCGGCAACGTTTATGCAGGCGACAGCACGAACACGGGAAAGACGGGCCTCATGTCCGTATATTCCGCCGTGCTGGACACGGAAGGCTTGGACATATACCCCTACTGGGTATATACGGGCGAAGAGCCGGCGCATTCCAGGATCAAGGACGTAGCTCTGGCAGTCTATAAACTTGGCATGATCGACGACGAACAGCTCGCCGACGTAATGGCCGGCCGTCACGCTGACTGGATCACGCGTCCTGTGACCGCTTCCCAGGTCGAAGCGGCTGTCGAAAGGATCCACGCCGCGGCGGAAGCGGGAGAATGCGAACCTCATCCGGAGATCCTGGAAAGGTACGCCATCGCAAACGCCGAATGCAGCGTCGAGATCAGAAATGACGTGATCGACGCTATGGCGCAAGTATATCCGCAGCACCTGGAAGACTTCATTTCGAGAGGGTTTAAGGTAAGGATCCTCTCGAGAGAACATGCCTACAGAAGGCACGTAAAGGACGGAAGCCCAAACTACAACGGGCTCTACGTCCCCGGTGATAAGGAAATCGTTATCGTAGGCGACCATGAGCCTCACGTGAACCAGTACGAGATCACTTATCACGAATTCGGGCATTTCCTGTTCGTCGGAAAAACCAAGGCGAAGGAGCTGTTCGAAGAAGAAGGGCATATGGCTGCCGTGCAGATCGGCGTGTATTCGAAGACAAACAAGAACGAGTACATGGCTGAGGTGTACAGATACCTGATGGCCCACAAAGATGATCATCGGTGGTGGGATTTTTTGAAAGATCTTGCCCCGAAAAGCTACGAGTACGTTGTAAAATACGTACCCCAGTAGGAAAAACCCCGCTGCCGCTTTTGCGCCGGTGGGGTTTTATTATGTCTAAAATCAGGCAGGGGGTATTGAAATAAAGTGTATTGGATGCAATAATATAAGTACGATAAGGTAGTTTATTAAAAAAGATCAGGGCAACATGGATGTTCCATTTGCCGTACGGGTCAAAGTTATTTTACATCGAACCGGAAATGACGGCTCGGTGTTTTATTTTTCCTCAAAAAGGAAAAAGAGAACTGCCAAATCGTGCAATTCACATCGGGCTGCGACCTGCGTGTGTTTTGCAAAAGGCGCGTCCGCCCTTTGCGGACGTTTTCAAGGAGTCTCTTTCCAATGCTATATTGCGGCGGAAAGGGAGAAGGAAGGGAGAAAGAAATGGAAAAGAAAGGGAGAGCGAGCCTCATCGCAGTGCTCGCACTGATCATCGCCTTCATTATGGCGGCTCCAGTGTACGGCAGCGACGCAATCGCGACAGCGAGCGGCGCATCCCCGGCAACGGGAACGGAAGCCATCGATCTGGACCTTCAGATCGAAAGCATTTACCGCCCTGATATGTTCGGCCAGATTCGCTTAGGCGAATACACGGTCCGGGCATACCGGCCA
>JAIKZT010000252.1 GCA_024682015.1 Clostridia bacterium | reverse complement strand
CAGTCGCGCACCTCGTCGTACTCGTGCCCGATGTGCTGCCACTGTTCGGGCGTGAAATGGCAGAAGGGCGGCAGATAGCAGCAGTATTTCTCACACATGGCCTCCAGCTCGCGCAGGGCTCTGTTGATCTCGGAACGCTTCATACGGCAGGAACCTCCCTCGTGTTCTGCCTGCCATTATATGCCCGTGCCGATGCGCTGTCAATCGCGGAAGAAAAAAGGGAAATGCTGGAAATCAAAGGGCTTGCAGGATCGCGGCGGAGACGGTATAATCAATACAACAACGATAAGGAGGGGCAAGAATGACAAACAAATTCTTTGAGGAGATCCGCGGCAAGTTCGGCTTCGGCTGCATGCGCCTGCCGATGCTGGGCGAACAGGTGGACCTGCCGCAGTTCGAGAAGATGGTGGACGCGTTCCTCGCCGCAGGGCTCAACTACTTCGACACCGCGCATGTCTACATCGGCGGACAGAGTGAGACTGCACTACGCCAATGCCTGACATCCCGCTATCCGCGCGACCGCTTCGTCCTGACCGATAAGCTCAGCGGCAGCTGCTTCGAGACGGAGGCGGACATCCGCCCTCTTTTCCAGAGCCAGCTGGAGGCCTGCGGCGTGGATTACTTCGACTTCTATCTGATGCACGCCCAGAGCGCGAAGAACTTCCCGAAATACAAGCAGTGCCGCGCCTATGAGACTGCCTTCGAGCTGAAAAAGGAGGGGAAGGTGCACCACGTGGGCATCTCCTTCCACGACAGCGCGGAAGTGCTCGACCAGATCCTGACCGAATACCCGCAGATCGAGGTCGTGCAGATCCAGTTCAACTATGTGGACTATGAGGATCCCATCGTGCAGAGCCGCAAGGTCTACGAAACGGCCGCGCGCCACGGCAAACCCGTCATCGTCATGGAGCCGGTCAAGGGCGGCAAGCTCGTGGAGCTCCCCGACGAGGCGCAGAAGATCTACGACGATCTGCACGGCGGCAGCAACGCCAGCTACGCCATCCGCTTCGCCGCGGGCTTTGAGAACATGATGATGGTGCTCTCCGGCATGTCGACGATCGGGCAGCTTGAGGAGAACGTGAGCTACATGAGCGACTTCAAGCCGCTCAGCGAGAAAGAGCGCGCCGCGGTCGAGCAGGTGCAGAAGATCTTCAGCAGCCAGGGCCTGATCCCCTGTACCGCCTGCCGCTACTGTGTGGACGGCTGTCCGATGCGCATCTCGATCCCGGATCTCTTCTCCGTTATGAACGCGAAGAAGCAGTTCCCGAAATCCGATCACAGCTGGATGTACCGTATGCGCACCAACGAGCGCGGCAAGGCTTCCGACTGCATCAAGTGCGGCGCCTGCGAGCGCATCTGCCCGCAGCACCTGCCGGTGCGCAGCCTGCTGGAAGAGGTCGCGAAGGAATTTGAATAATACGGCTTGAAAAGAAGATGAACGGCCTCTCGGAAGAGAGGCCGTTCATCTTTCAGAAGCACGGAGCTTTTGACCGAAGTCACGCGGGCTCGTAGGAGCGGCTGATCTCCACGCCCTCGGCGTTGAATTCCACATCCTCCATCAGCGTGGGATCCACACGGCTGCGGCGTTTGACCACCATGCCCTCTCCCTTGTTGTTGAAGACCCAGATATAGTAGCCGCGGTAGGCCGGATCGGGCTTGCGAAAGGCGCCGGACTCATTGAGCCGGCAGAATTTGGAGCGGCCCTCCGCCGTGTCCAGCAGGTCGCCGGGGCCGCTGTAGAACAGCTCGTCCTGCGCGGCTTTCTTTTTGAATTCCTCCCACTCTTCTTCGGGGACATTGTTGACGTCGTTCGGCTGATACATGGCGAAACCTCACTTTCCCTGCTGCCTGCACCAGGTGTTCATGATAAAGCTTGTCGGCAGATGCTTCACGAGCTGCACCTGTACTCTCTCCGGAAAGCCCAGAACAGATACGGCCTTGCCCTTCTTCATATCCCTGAGGGCCTTGGCGATGACCTGCTCGGGCGGGTAGAAACGGTTGTAATACCTGATCGTGTCGTCGTGCACGGCGTGCTCGAAAAACTCGGTGGTGATCCAGCCGGGGCATACCGCCATCACGCGGATGCCCTGCTTTTCCAGCTCCTTGCCCAGCGCGCGGGAGAAGCTGAGCACGTAGGCCTTGGATGCGCCGTAGACGTTGATATAGGGGACCGGCTGCCAGGAGGACATCGAGCCCATGTTCCAGATCCTGGCGCCCGCCTTCATATACGGGATGCTCAAATGGCACATGCCGGTCAGCGCGCGGGAATTGAGGTCGATGATGTCGAGCTGGCGGTCCATGTCCATCTCCGCGAAGGTGCCGAAGAGGCCGAAGCCCGCGGCGTTGACCAGCACGTCGATCTCAGGCCGCTCCTTTTCCAGCAGTTCCCGGTAGGCATAGAGGCTCTCGCGCTTTTCCAGATCCCAGACCAGCGGGCGGATCGGATTGCGGCACTTCGCCTTGAGTTCTTCCAGCCGGTATTCGCGCCGCGCGATGACCCAGATCTCATCAAAGCGCTCTTCGCGGTCCAGCGCGTATACGAATTCCCGGCCCATGCCGGAGGACGCGCCGGTGATCACGGCAATCTTCATGGCATTTCCCCCTTCGCTTCCTGTTTAGGATACCACAGAAGGGCAGGAAATACAACAGAGGACGCTCGCTGCCGTGAAGAAACGGCA
>JAIKZT010000249.1 GCA_024682015.1 Clostridia bacterium | reverse complement strand
AGCGAGACAACGATGCTGCGGCTTTCGTCCAGCAGGTAGAAAGTGCCGCGGTAGTCCTGCTCCGAAAGAAAGTCGTAGAAGTCGGAATAGATGCTTCCGGCAGGTTCCACGCCCGCGAGGATGCCGTCGATAAGGTCCGACCCCGCCAGGCTTTTCAGATAACCCGTGTAACTCCGGCATATGCCGGAAAGCCGCGCGCTGTCCTCCTCGCAGACGTCCCGGTTGCGCCTCGCCAGAATGTGCTGGGAAAACGCGGCGTAGACCAACAGAAAAACCGACACGAACACAAGGACGGGTACCAG
Organism: Clostridia bacterium; assembly: GCA_024682015.1. Lineage (GTDB taxonomy): Bacteria > Bacillota > Clostridia > Peptostreptococcales > Anaerovoracaceae > RUG11894. The sequence goes on along the minus strand of JAIKZT010000249.1, from coordinate 7,012 downwards.
CGTGTTCCGTATGGACAGCTTCAGCACCAGCCGGCTGAACGTAGTCGGTTTTTTCTCATTCGGTCGGGACATCCTATCCCTCTGAACCTTGCTTTCTAATAACTGAGTTCCTTGTTCCCCGTTATCTTAAACACGAGGAAGACGAGCGCGATGGTGAACACGGACAGGATGAGGCTCAGCGCGGAGGCCAGCCCGTAGTTGCCCCGGATGATCTGCGCGTAGATCGCGATCGTCATCGTCTGCGTCCTTCCAGTATACAACATAATCGAGGACGATAGCTCGGTTATGATGGAAAGAATGCTCATGATCGCGCCGGAAATGATGCCGTTCTTCATCAGGGGCATCGTGATCCGCGCGAACGTCTTCATGCTGGATGCGCCGAGGTTCAGCGACGCTTCTTCCAGGGATTCGGGGATGTTGTGCAGGATGGCCGTGGAGGAGCGGACGGTATACGGCATGCGCTTGACCGCCAGCACGATGATGATGATGAGCGCCGTGCCGGTGAGTTTGATCGGCTGGCGCGAGAACGCGGACACGAAAGCGATACCGAGGATGGAGCCGGGCACGATGTAGGGGGTCATCGTGAGCACGTCCAGGGAATTCGTGAGCGGGTTCGGCCTGCGCACGGTCGAGTAGGACACGAGCACCGCGATCAGCACGATCAGCGCCGCGGCGGAAAGGGCGAACACGAGCGTGTTGCGGATGGAGACGCTCATCTGGGAGACGGCCGTCTTCATGCTCTGCAGGGAATAGCCTTCGTCAAACGTGAGGCCTTTCGTCTTGCGGAAGGCGGTGACCCAGATGCAGATCTGTGGCAGCAGCGCGATCAGCATGTACAGATACACGTACAGATGGCACAGCACATTCTTGATGCCGTAGGCGGGCAGAGGCTCCAGCGGATACAGCGCGCTCATGGAGAACGCCAGATGGTTGGAGATCGCCCGCTGGATGATGAACGCCAGCAGCGCGAAGGCCACCACCATGACGGAGATCGCGGCCGCGAAGCCGTTATCCGCCGCCACGTCGCCGAGGAACTCGTTGTAGATCAGCTGCGGAACGGTCTTGAAGCCCTCGCCGATGAGGGACGGCGTACCGAAGTCCGACAGCGCCTTCATGAACACGAGGATGCCGGCCGCGAGGATCGTGGGTATGATCAACGGCACGACGATGGTCATGATGATCTTGAAATTGCCCGAACCGAGGTTGCGGGCGGCTTCGATCAGCGATTTATCCGTGTTCTTCAGCGCGCCGCACACGTAGGAAAACACGAGCGGCACGAGTGCGAGCGTCAGGACGAGCACGATGCCCGGAAGGCCGTAGATCGTCGGCGTCTGGATGCCCAGGTAGTTCTTGAAGAAATTCGTGATGTACCCGTTGCGGCCTAAAAGCAGGATCCACGAGTACGACCCGATGAACGGGGCGGACATGCTGGAGATCAGGATGAACACCCGGATCCACGAAGATCCCCTGATCCTGACGGTCGAGATGATGTAGGCCAGCGGCGTCGCCACCGCCACCGCGCACAGGGTGACGGACACGGACACCTTGAACGAGTTGATGACCGCCTTCATGTAGTAGGACTTGCTGAAGAACTTCTGGAAGTGCTTCAGCGAGATGGCCCCCGTCGAGGCGTCGCGCAGGGACGCCAGAAGCAGGCTGAGGACCGGGTAGATCATGAAGACGATGTAGACAAGGATGATCCCCAGCGTGATGACGGTCCACTGGTCGAATTGTCTGCGGCGTCTCAGCATGCTACTCCCCCCTCGTCAGATTCTTCGCGCCGTCTTCGCTGAAGACGTTCACCTTGTCCGTGTTGATGGTCAGGTTCACGCGGTCGCCCGGGGAAAGATAGTCCGTCTCGGAGGACTCCTGGATGATCTTGATCTCGTCGCCGGCGTCGAGCATCACGAGATAGTGGGTCATGTTGCCCAGAAACGTGCTGCTCTTGACGGTGCCTTTGATCCCGGGGACGTCCGGGCCGGCCAGAAGCAGTTCCTCCGGGCGCACGGACAGTTTGACAGCCGTGCCTTCCGGCAGCGGGCTTGCCAGCGCGGGGATCTCGGCCCTGTAGCCGTCGACCGTGACGGTCCTGCCGCCTGCGACGGCGCTGATGATGTTCGTTGACCCAATGAAGTTCGCGACGAAGATGTTCATCGGACGGTGGTAGATGCTGCGGGGCGTGCCGATCTGCTGGATCACCCCGTCCTTCATGACGGCGATCCGGTCGGAGACGGCCATGGCCTCCTCCTGGTCGTGCGTCACGTAGATCGTCGTGATGCCCACGCTCTTCTGCAGGTCGCGGATGACCTCTCTCATCTCCAGGCGCAGCTTGGCGTCCAGGTTGGAGAGCGGTTCGTCCATCAGCAGCACGTCGGGTTCGATGACCATGGCTCTGGCCAGGGCGATGCGCTGTTGCTGCCCGCCGGACATGTGTTCAGGCATGCGGTCGCGCAGGGGCGTGATCGTGAGCTTGTCCAGGACGTGATTCTCCCGGCGCTCCGTTTGGGCCTTGGAGACGTTGCGGGTAGTAAGGCCGTACGCGACGTTTTTGATCACGCTCATATGGGGGAAGATGGCGTAGTTCTGGAAGACCATGCCGATGTTCCTCTTGTTGGGCGCGATTTGATTGATGACCTTGTCGTTGAAGGAGATCGTTCCGCCTTCGATGGAGTTGAACCCTGCTACCATGCGCAGAAGCGTCGTTTTACCGCAGCCTGATGGGCCAAGGAGAGTGAAAAATTCACTCTCCTTGATCTCTAAATTCAGACCGGGTATTACTGTGTTGTCACCGAACCGCTTGACGATGTCGGTGCATTTGATCGTAACACTCATTGCCTGATTCCTTTATACGGTTTTGCGTTGCTTAGTTGACGGATGCCCAGATGTCGTTCCACTTCTCCTTCAGCTCGGCCATGTTCTCGGCGCGCTTTACGGGATCTTCATCGGATTCGTAGATCGCGTCCGGCGCGACCATGTACTCGGGCAGTTCGGCGTCGACGCGGACGGGGTTGGAGAACATCTCCGCGCCCATTCTGGACTGAACTTCCTTGCTGGTGATGTAGTCCATGAACATCTTCGCGGACTTCATGTTCGCGGCGCCCTTGATGATGGCACCTACGTCGGAGAACGGGGAAACGCCCTCTTCGGGATAGCAGAAGCTGACCGGAGCGCCTTCATTGATGTAGTTGTAGACGGCGCTGTTGAACGTGACGGCGCAGGTGTATTCGCCGTCGGCGCAGGACTTGTGGCACGCGGAGGAGCCGGCGGCGAGCTTGCCGTCGAGGTTCTTCGCGAATTCGGTCAGGTACTCGATGGACGGGTCAGAGAAGTAGCTCTGGTGATCGCCCATGACCCAGGCCATGAGGCACAGCGCGGAAGCCGCGGAAGAAGCGGCGGCGGGGTCTGCCATCGCGATCTTGCCCTTGAGTTCGGGCTTGAGCAAGTCCTTGAATCCCTTGATCTCGATGTCGCCGATGAGGTTCGTGTTCCACATGATGAGGATGGAGTCGGCGGAATACGGCGTGAGCTTGCCGTATTCGACGTGGTGATTCTCAGCCAGGAACTCGTCGTTGGGGGTCACATACTCCTCGAACAGGTCCAGATAGTCGCCATAGATAGTCTTTGAACCGCCGATGATGATGTCCGCATACGGGCTGTCCTTCTCGGCTTCGACTCTCTTCAGCAGAGCGGAGGCGCCGTCGGTGATGACCTCGACCTTGATGCCGGTCTGGGCTTCAAAGTCGTTGATCAGCGGCATCTGCGCGTCCGTGAAGGAGGTATAGATGACGAGTTTTCCGGTGTCCGGATCTTCGGCTGCGGCCGGTTCAGTCGCTTCAGGCTGAGTCGTTTCCGGTTCCGTCTGGGCGGGCTCGTTCGAGGAGCTCGTGCAGGCGACCAGAGAGAAGACCATGGCGAATGCCAGCAGCAGGGCTAACAGTTTCTTCATAGAATTTCTCCTTTCTATAAATACACACTCTCAGGCAGGTTCTTTACAACTGCCCTATATTGATTATAGAAAAACGGGGAAAATCCTAAAATCCAAAATATCACACTTTTAGGGGATAAAACGTGGATAGGCTCCCTTGGCCGGCTTCGGCTCGCCCGCAGCAGCTGCATTCATAGAAACGATGAAAAAACTCTATAACTGAAAGAGGCGTTGATCCCCGCCTGATGGAACGCCGGGCATGGCTGATAAAAACCCGGCAGGACACCGGATCGCCTGATCCGACAGCCTGCCGGGCTGTATCGTTTTATGCCGTTTGGGACAGAGAACCGTCCCCATGTGTCACATGTGTCAGACGATCTGAAAGAGGTAAAACTTCAGGTATTCGGTCTCGGGAACGCCCCACAGGATGGGGTGATCCGGCGACTGCTGACGATTTTCGATCTGCCGCAGCTGCACGCCGGCGTCGGACGCGGCCTCGCGCAGCATCTTCTCGAACAGCCAGCTCTCCATGAAGTGGGAGCAGCTGCACGTGGCCAGATAGCCGCCGCGCGGCAGGAGCTTCATGGCCTTCAGGTTGATCTCCTTGTAACCACGGAACGCGGCTTGGGCCGTCTGGCGGCTCTTCGTGAAGGCCGGCGGATCCAGGATGATGTAATCGAATGGATGCCTGCCGGACGGAAATCCTGCCGGGCGCTCTCCTGCGGCAAGGCGGGTCAGCAAATCGAACACGTCCGCCTGACAGACGGAAACGTTGCCCTCGAGCCCGTTCAGCGCGAGATTGGCGCGGGTCTGCACGCAGGCATCCTCCGAGATGTCCACGGAGATGACCTGCCGCGCGCCGCCGGCAGCGCAGTTCATACCGAATGCTCCGGTGTGGGTGAAGCAGTCCAGCACGCTGCGCCCTTTCGCGAGTCTCGCCGCTGCAGCCCGGTTATATTTCTGATCCAGGAAGAAACCGGTCTTCTGGCCGTTCACGAAATCCACGTCGTAGCGAAGGCCGTTCTCGACGATCTGCACATGGCCGTCTCCGGGATCGCCGAACGCGCAACCCTTGCCCACCTGCATGCCCTCCTTTTCGCGCAGCGGGCTTTCATTGCGTTCGTAGATGCAGCGCACTGGGACGCCCGCCTCCGCGAGCACTTCGCGCAGCAGGCTGTAGAGCAGTTCTTTGCGAACCTCGATGCCCAGGCTGAGCACTTCCGTCACCAGCACGTCCTCGAAGCGGTCCACGGTCAGCCCGGGGAAGAGATCCGCCTCGCCGAAAATGAGCCGGCAGCAGCGGAAACCCGCCTCTCCCATGACCGTGCGGCGGTAGGCGACGGCGTATTCGATGCGCCTTCGCCAGAACGCCTCGTCGAAGCGGTCGTTCGTGTTGCGCGAAAGCAGGCGCACCAGGATCTTTGAATGCGCATTGTAAAAGCCCGCGCCCATCCAACGGCCCTTTTCGGTGTAGACGTCTACGATGGCGCCGTTTTCGGGCGGGTCACCTGCGAGGCGCGTTTCCTCGCCATACACCCAGGGGTGGCCGGCCCGCAGCAGTTTCGCCGCCTTTTCGTTGCAGATGATCTTGGAAAATGGTCTGTCCATGGGTATCTCTAAAACGCCCAGCCGCCGTCCCGGAAGATGGGTACGATGCGGCCGTCCCGGCACACGGCGTCGATGGAGAGGTCGGCGGTGCCGATCATGAAGTCCTCGTGGACCATGGAGTCGTTGACGCCCAGCGCGTGGATCTCGTCGAGGCTCTTCTCAAGGCCTCCTTCGATGCAGTCGGGGAAGCCAAAGCCCAGCGCCAGGTGACAGGCGGCATTTTCATCGAACAGCGTGTTGTAGAACAGGATGCCGCTCTGGCAGATCGGCGAATCGTAGGGCACGAGCGCCGCTTCGCCCAGGTAAGCCGATCCTTCGTCCATCGCAATGAGCTCGCTCAGCAGCTCGTCGTTCTTCTCCGCATGCCACTCGACGGCTTTGCCCTCGTGGAAGCGGATCCAGAAGTTCTCGATCAGTTGCCCGTTGTAGCTCAGGGGCTTGCTGGCGTAGACGATGCCCTCAGCCGAGTCGCGCCGCGGCGATGTAAAGCATTCCTCCGTGGGCATGTTCGGGTTGAATTCGATGCCCTGGCGGCTCACCTCGCTGCCGCCCGCGAACAGCCCTTCGGGGATGAGCCCCACGGAAAAGTCCGTGCCGTTGCCGGCCTTGTAGATCAGCTTTTCGATGCCCAGGCCGTTCAGGTAGGCGCAGCGCTCGCGCAGGTCGCGGTTGTGATCCTCCCAGGCCTTGACCGGGTCTCCCAAGGCGCGCGCGGCCTTCAGGATCTCTCCCCAGAGCTTCTCCACGGCCTGGCTGGTCCGCAGCTCGGGGAACAGCTTCTTTGCCCACTTTTTGCCCGGCACGGCGACGATGGTCCACTGGTTGTTGCCCTCCATCTTGTCGCGGTAGGGCTTGATGACCTTGCGGGACATCTGCATGGCCCTGGCCATCTTGGACGCGTTTACGCCCTTCAGGCCGTCCGGGTCGTCGCTCATCAAGTAGATACGGCAGAACGGCAGGTTTTCCGTATAGTGCTTCCAGCGGGTCTCGACGTAATCGGGCACGGTGCCCAGCGTCTTGACGGTCTGATGCCGGTAGGCGAGTTTGTCCAGAGGCTGGTATTCCCAGTCCACGACGACCTTCTTCGCCTTCAGCCGGTAGCACTCCTCGGCGACCATGGCCGTAAACTCGGGATTCTCGATGCCGGAACGGATGTAGACCTCCTGCCCCTTCTGCACGTTCACGCCCATGCGGGCGACCAGTCTTGCGTATTCTCTTAAAATGCTCTTTTTCATGTGCTCTGTCCTTTCTCCTTGCAGTTTGCGGGCCCTGCGCGCTCTGCCGCAGCCCGCCCCTATAGTTTACAGGAGCGGCTCATCGAACGCAAGGGCAAGGCGTTTGGGGTGGGGTCACACGAAAATGTGACCCGCCAGGACATTTCCCGCAATGGGACACACGGACAACGGGCAAAATGTGACCCATGCGGCTTGCAATGAAAAAGGGTCACACGAACGTGTGACCCAAACGGGAAAACAGATT
>JAIKZT010000241.1 GCA_024682015.1 Clostridia bacterium | reverse complement strand
GACCTATGCGATCTATTTATTCTCTGGCGGCGTCACCTTCGAGGGCTGCGGGATCACCGCGCCGAAGGACACAGTCCTCACGACCGGGTCGAGCCTGGACAAGGACGGGAACCCGGTCAAGGAACTCACGATCGAACCGACGAAATACGAGCTGTGGATCGCAGGGACGCAGGTCGACGCGCTGAACGCCGCCGATGTGCTCGGTAACGGCCGCTTCGCTTACGACGCTGAGACGAACGTGCTGACCGTCAGCGGCAGCTGCATCAACAAGGGCAGCTACGTGATCATCAATGGGATCGACGGCCTGACGCTGTACATTGCAGACAGCGCGCTTCTGAGCGGCGGCACGGAGGCCGTTTCGACGAGCAAGGATCTCACGATCACGGGGCCGGGCATGCTGATGGTGGAGAGCAACAGCGGCTGCGGCATCCTCGTGGAGAAAGGCGCGGCTCTGACGATCGAGGGCGCCAGTATCATCGTGGAAGGCCGCTGGGGTATCGGCGGCACGCCCTCCGGGGAAACGCTGACTGTTCGCAGCAGCCGGATCCATGCCAAGGGAACAGACGGCGCCCTCTGCGACTTTGACGGCGGGATCACGCTGGAGGACTGCGCGGTCACCGCTCCGGATCCGTACCATCTTGCGGACGGCAGCGTCTGCGACGAACTCGGAAAGGCGACGGAAGTGTACATCGCGCCGGACCTTACGCACAAGGAAACACGCACACTGACCGACAAAGACAGCAGGGAGGTCGTCATCACGGTCACGACGAACACGGGCGACGTGCATACCGCCGGCGAAGCCTCTGCGGCGGAACCGGTCCTCGTGGCCGCATACGACGCCGACGGACGCTTCCTCGGGGTCGCGTGGGTGAGCGCGCCGGGCGACATTCCGGCTGTGCATCCGGCTGCCGACGCCCTGACGCTGTTCTGGGTCGACGGAGACCTGAATCCGAAGGCCGAGGCGGAAACGGTGCCGATGGAATAGCAGAGGTTAAAGTATAACGAAGGACCTGCCCGGGCTTAAAACCGCTGGCAGGTCTTTTGTATTGGCTGAGTCAGCGGAATCGTCCCCTGACTCAGTTTATTAAAAATATCTGTTGACATATAAGTTAATATATGGTATAAATGTATTGCTTTTTCCGGTGCGGGGCCGGAAAGGACGAAGAGATGAAAACAGAATACAAGATGGACAGACGGCCCATGGAAAACGTGGAGGACTCGAGGGCCGGTTATCGCTCGGAAAACGACGAGGTAACGTTCGAGATCCTCGAAACGTTGGGCATCCTGCGCAAGAGCAACGTGGGGTGGACCCGCGAGCTCAACATCGTGCGCTGGAACGGAGGTTCGGCGCGGTACGACATCCGCGACTGGGATCCTGCGCACAGCAAGATGGGCCGGGGCATCACGTTTACAAAGGAGGAAGCCGTGCAGATCTGTGCCTGGCTGAAGGCGGACGGCATCGGTACGAGTTTGGGCGGGGAGCCGGTGAAGTCTCAGAGAAAGCAGAGCGCTTCACCCGCCCCGGAGGCGGAGAGATCCGTGCAGGACCCGTCCGACGGACCGCAGGACGGTTTTGAGCGCGTACCGGAGGATGCGCAGGGCGAGGTGCCGTTCTGATCCATCGAAAAGGGTGATGGCTCCCATCAAAAGAATGTGCGGACTGCAGCATCTTTTTCATGAAAAAAGTTGAGAAGCTGCGGACAATAGAGTAAAATACCGATAGAGAAAAAATCACTTTCTGGTCAGAGTAGGAGCAGCGCGTTAAGTGTCCAAGGGATGGGATGTCGCCCTGGAACGAAGGCTTGCCGCGGTGCTGCCCCGCGTCCGCTGCCGAAGAAGGATGCCTAAAAACTCCTTTCGAGGCGTAAGCGAGAAAGGAGTTTTCGTTTTGAAGAAAGACAGCAAGGTATACAAACTCGTTTTGCTCGGCGTTCTCATCGCGATGGAGATCGTGCTCAACCGCTTTTTATCCATCAATACCTGGAGCACGAAGATCGGGTTCGCCTTCATCCCTGTTGCCGTAGCGGCCATTCTGCTCGGTCCTGCGGCAGCCGCCATCGTCGGCGGCCTGGGGGATTTCATCGGCGCGATCCTGTTTCCCATCGGACCGTACTTTCCCGGATTTACGGCGACGGCAGCCCTTATGGGGCTCGTGTTCGGCCTGTTCTTCCACAAGAAGCAGACGGCTGCGCGCATAGCTTTCGCCGTGATCATCAACCAGTTTATTCTGGGCCTGCTCGTCAACACGTTCTGGATCTCGCTGCTGTACGGGTCACCGTTCAAAGAACTGCTCGCGACGCGCGTGGGGCAGAGCGGCATCCTGACGGTCGTGCAGATCGCGGTCATCCTGGCCCTCAGCAAGGTCATCGACCGCATCCGGCCGTCTTTGCCGGCGGAGGTGAAGCACTCATGACGTACGAAGAAACCATCGCATTCCTGGAAATTTCCAACTGGATGGGCAGCCGCCTCGGGCTTTCGCGGGTCAGAGAACTGCTGCGCCTGGCGGGTGACCCTCAGAAGGCCATGCGCTTCGTGCACGTGGCGGGGACGAACGGCAAGGGCAGCACCGCGGCCATGATCGCATCCGTCCTGCAGCAGGCGGGCTACCGGACGGGTCTGTATACGTCGCCCCATCTGCAGCGCTACAACGAGCGCATCCGCATCGACGGGCAGGACGTCTCCGACGAGGCCATGTGCGAAGCCGCGGATTTCCTGGCGCCCGTCATCGACGGGATGGAGGACAAGCCCACGGTGTTTGAGCGGATCACGGCGCTGGCCATGGTCTGCTTTGAGCGCGCCAAGTGCGACGTCGTCGTGCTCGAGGTGGGCATGGGCGGCAGGCTCGACGCGACGAACGTCATCGACGAGCCGGCCTGCAGCGTGATCACGCACATAGACCTGGACCATACGGAATACCTGGGCGACACGATCACAAAGATTGCGGAGGAAAAGGCCGGCATCATCAAGAAGGGCTGCCCCGCGGTCGTTCAGGACCAGAGCGAAGAGGCGCTGGCCGTCTTCCGGAAGACGTGCGCAAAGCTGGCGTGTCCGCTCACCGTTACGGATCCCCTGTCCATCACTGTGCGGGAGCGCGGCATCTTCGGTCAGACGCTGGGCTACCGGGGCTTTACGGATCTTCGGATCCCCCTGTCCGGCACGTATCAGCTGGCCAACGCGGCGGCGGCGGTGGACTGCCTGCTCGCGCTGAAACAGGCGGGCTGGCGCATCAGCGAAAGCGATATCCGGGAAGGCCTCGCGAAGACCCGCTGGGACGCGCGTTTCCAGGTCCTTCGCGAAAAGCCCCTCGTGCTGCTGGACGGCGCGCACAATCCGGACGGAGCGAAGCAGCTGGCGGATTGCCTGCGCACGTATCTGCCCGGCCGCAAGATGTCGTTCGTGATGGGCGTCATGGCGGACAAGGATTACCGCGACATGCTGGCGCAGTTTGCGCCGTTCGCTAAAGATTTCGTGTGCGTCACGCCGGACAGCAGCCGCGCGCTTCCCTGCGGGGAACTGGCGAGGGTCATCCGGGAGGAGCTGGGCATCGAGGCGGAGGCGGGCGGCGCCGTGGAAGAAGGCCTCGCGCTGGCGGAAAGCAGGCTGGGCCCGGATGATATCCTCGTCGTCTGCGGATCTCTGTATCAGGCGGGCGACGCGCTGCGCTATTTCAACAGATAACGGTCTACGGCGGCCCGAAGCGGACCGCCGTTTTGCATGCGCAGGATGCTGAAGAGGCATGCTTCGTTTGGAAAAGACTAGAAAAATCGGTCGATTTGTGGTATACTAATATAGTTACAGATTTTCGGATAAGGAGTTTTCATGGGCATCGCAGAGGATAAGAAGGCGCTGCGCAAAGCGATCAAAACGAGGATAGCGGACTTTCCGGACGATTATCTTCGCCGGGCGGGGCAAGCCATATGCGGCCGCATCCTGGACAGTCCCGAATACGCGGCCGCTTCCTGCGTCTTCGCGTTCGTCAGCACCCCGCAGGAGATCGATACCTCACGCCTGCTGAACGCCGCCTGGGCGGACGGCAAGACCCTGGCCGTACCGCTGTGCGTGGGAAGAGGCATCATGGAGGCGAGAGTCATCCGCAGCATGGACGACCTGCAGCCGGGCTTCTGCGGCATCCTGGAGCCAAAGCCCGATACGCCTCTGCTGGCGCCGGAGGACGTCGACCTCATCATCGTGCCTTGCGCCGCGGCGGCCAAAGACGGCAGGCGGCTGGGCAAGGGCGGCGGCTTCTACGACCGCTGGCTGGCTCACTGCGGGAGCAAGGCCATCCTGGTGTGCCCCGAAGCGCTGCTGCAGGAAGACATCCCCATGGAACCCTTCGACCGCAGGGTCCTTCCCGTCATCACTGAACAAGGCATTTACAGAAAGGAAACGCTATGAGCATGCTTAAGATAAACCTGCGCCTGGAACCGGGCTTCGACCCCATCCCCAACGCCATCGAGGCCGGCGCCACCATCGAACAGCTGATGGAGCCGTATCAGGAGTCCTTCCGCTATCCGGTCTACGCCGCGCGGGTCAACAACCGCGTGTGCCCCCTTACGCAGGTCCTGACGGAGGACGCGGAGGTCGTGCTGCTCGACGTGCGCGACAGCTGTGCCAAGGAAGTGTACCAGCGCAGCGTCATCGACCTGTTCCGCTGCGCGCTCGAAAGGACGCTGCCCGGCGCGAAGATGATCATCGGCAATTCTCTCAACCGGGGCATCTTTACGGAGGTCCGGTACAAGCGCAGCCTGCTGATCCTGGACGTGGAGCGGGTGGAACTCACCATGTGGAACATGGTCAAGAACAAGGTCAGCTTCCAGGACATCCCCCACGGGCTGGACATGGTGGTCCCCCATGCCGGCTACATCAGCAGTTTCGACCTGAAGAAGTGCCGCAGCGGCATCGTCATCCGGATCGCGGAGGATACGCACCCCGGCGGCATGGCGCCTTACGTGGACAACAAGAAGCTCTACAAGGCGTTCGAAGAGCAGAAGAAGTGGGGCGAGAAACTGGGCATCAACACCTGCGCCGACCTCAATCGCACCATCGAAAACGGGGAGATCACCGGCATCATCCGCATCTCCGAAGCGCTGCAGGAGAAGAACATCGCATCGCTGGCGGACCAGATCCTGAAGAACGGCAAGCGCATCGTGCTCATCGCGGGGCCGTCGTCTTCCGGCAAGACCTCGTTCGCGCATCGCCTGTGCACGCAGCTGTGGGTGAGCGGACAGAAGCCCGTGTACATGGGGACCGACGACTACTATCTGGACAGGGATCAGATCCCCTACGGACCGGACGGCACGCAGAACTTCGAGAACCTGGATTCCATCGACGTGAAACTGTTCAACGAGCACCTCAAGACGCTTCTGGCAGGCGGCGAAGTGGACCTGCCCCGGTTCGATTTCGGCCTGGGGAAAAAGGTGTTCGGAGAGCGGAAACTGAAGCTGGCGGACGGCCAGCCCATGGTCATCGAAGGCATTCACGGACTGAACGAGAAGCTTACGCCCGCCATTCCCAAGAGCGATAAGTTCAAGATCTACATCAGCCCGCTCACGCAGATCCGCATCGACGATACCACCCGCATCCCGCTTACGGACGTCCGCAAACTCCGCCGCATCGTGCGCGACGCGAAGAAGCGGAACTGGGACGCCCGCCAGACCATCATCGCCTGGCCGAAGGTGCGCGCCGGTGAAGACGTCAACATCTTCCCCTACAGCGACGAAGCGGACGCCATCTTCAATTCCGCGTTCGTGTACGAGCTGGCGGCGCTCAAAAAGGACGCGCTCCCGATGCTGAAAGCCATCCCCGAGGACGACGAATACTACACCGAAGCCCAGCGGCTGGCGCGTCTTCTATCCCACGTGGACGAGCTCGCGGACAGCCGCGACATCGCAAACAATTCCATCCTGCGCGAGTTTATCGGCGGCAGCACGCTGGTGTAAGGAGGCCGCATGCAGGACTACATGAAGACCCTCAACCCCCAGCAGTATGAGGCTGCGACGACGCTCGAAGGGCCGCTGCTCATCCTCGCCGGGGCGGGTTCGGGCAAGACGGGCACGATGACCCACCGCATCGCCTACATGATCAAAGAGGCGGGGGTAAACCCCTACAGCATCCTGGCGGTCACGTTCACGAACAAAGCCGCTGGCGAGATGCGCGACCGCGTGGAAGCGCTCGTGGGACCCGCGCCGGGCATGTGGATCCAGACGTTCCACTCGGCGTGCCTTCGCATCCTGCGCATGGATGCGGACCGCATCGGCTACGACCGGAACTTCGTCGTGTACGATCCCGTGGACCAGAAGACCCTCGTCAAGCAGATCGTGAAGGAGCTCGAATACGACGAAAAGCAGTTCGCGCCGGCGTATGTGCTCGCCGAGATCTCCAAGGCGAAGGAGGACAACGTCACAGCGCCCGAGTTTGCCCGCAAGTACGGGACCATCGACCGCTATCAGCCGCTCGTCACGCTGTACGACCGCTACGACAAGGCTCTGAAGAAGAATAACGCCATGGACTTCGACGACCTCATCCTGAACACGGTGAGGCTGTTTGAAGGCGACGAGGAAACGCTGCTGAAGTATCAGAAGCGCTTCCGCTACGTCATGGTGGACGAATATCAAGACACGAACATGCTGCAGTACCGGCTGGTGAAGATGCTGGCGGAGGGTCACCGCAACCTGTGCGTCGTGGGTGACGACGACCAGTGCATCTACCAGTGGCGCGGCGCGGACATCCGCAACATCCTGGAGTTCGAGAAGGATTTCCCCGGCGCGAAGGTCATCAAATTGGAGCAGAACTATCGCTCCACGGGCAACATCATCGACGCGGCGCATTCCGTCATCTCCCGCAACAGGAGCCGCAAGGCCAAGAAGCTGTGGACGGAGGCTGCACCGGGTGAGAAGATCGAGTATTACCGGGCCAGCGACGACCGCGAGGAGGCGCGCTGGACGGCAGAGAAGATCCGCTCGCTCATGCACAGGGATCCGGATCTGACGTACTCGGACTTCGCGATCCTGTACCGCACGAACGTGCAGTCCCGGCGCTTTGAGGAGAGCCTTTCCGGCCGGGACATTCCCTATCAGGTGCTCTCGGGCCTGCGCTACTACGACCGCAAGGAGATCAAGGACATGATGGCCTACATGAGGCTCATCCTGAATCCCGCGGACGACGTGGCGCTGCTGCGCATCCTGAACGAGCCCAAGCGCGGCATCGGCGCGAAGACCGAGGAAAAACTGCGCGCGGCGGCTGCGGCTTCGGGCAGGTCCCTGCTGCAGACGCTATCGGATCCCGCGGTGCAGGACAGTCTTTCGGCCCGCTCTGAAGAAGCCGTAAAGGCGCTTACGGGCATGCTGTCCTCTCTGGCGCTCGAACAGGAGCGCATGTCGGTGGAGGACATCTACGACACGCTGCTGAACAGTTCCGGTTATCTGAAAGCGCTGCAGGACGCGGAAAGCATCGAGGCGGACGCGCGCATCGAGAACCTGTTGGAATTCAAGTCCGTCATCGCGGAAAAGCAGAAGGAAACGGACGCGCTGCAGGAGGTCCTTACGCTCGAGAGATTCATGGAAGGGCTGGCGCTGCTGTCCGACGTGGACAATCACCGCGCGGATCAGGACGCCGTGGTCCTCATGACCCTCCATTCCGCCAAAGGCCTGGAGTTCCCCGTCGTGTTCATGCCGGGCATGGAACTGGGCATCTTCCCGAGCTGGCGCACGCTGGATTCGGGCGACGGCAGCCGGATGGAGGAGGAGAGGCGGCTGTGCTACGTGGGCATGACCCGCGCCAAGAAGCGCCTCTTCTTAAGCTCCGCCGAGATGCGCATGCTCTACGGCAAGACGGATTTTACGTCGGAATCGACGTTTTTAAAGGAGATCGACCCGAAATACCTGGCGGGCGACGCCCTGTATACCAAGCGGGGACAGGGCGTGGAGTTCGGACGGTACGATGTGAAGAAGCCTTATTCGGGCTCTTCGTACGTGTCGCCGATCGCGCAGGCGAACGCTCTGCGGCAAAGCGCGCTGGGCAAGAAGCGCGATACGCTGGCGGGCGTCAGCGTGGCTGCTGGCGAAAAAGTGGAGCACGCCAAATTCGGCAAGGGGACCGTGCTCGAGGCGTCGGGCAATACGCTCACCGTGTATTTCGATAGTGTGGGGGTCAAGAAGATGGCCAAGGACCTGGCCCCGCTGAAGAAGATTTGAGGAAAGCCATGGAAGAACAGATGGATCTGGCTGCGCTCGCGGCGCAGGCTGCCGAAAAGGATTCCCGAGAGCGCATGGAGGAGCTGTACAAGGTCCTCGCGTATCACAACGAGCGCTATTACAATCAGGACGATCCGGAGATCTCCGACTACGAATACGATCAGCTGAGCCTGGAATTGCGGGCTCTGGAGACGAAGCATCCGGAATGGATGCACAAGGATTCCCTCACGCAGAGGGTGGGCGGGACGGCGCGCCGGGATCTGAAAAAGGTGGCGCACGACGTGCCCGTCATCTCGCTGCAGGACGTGTTTTCCAAAGAGGAAGTGTACGCGTTCGTGGAGCGGGTCAAGCGGGAGATGCCGGCGGCGCACTTCATCGTCGAAAAGAAGATCGACGGACTTACGCTCGTGCTGCGTTACCGGAATGGGAAGCTGGAAGAAGCCATCACGCGGGGCGACGGCGCCATCGGCGAGAGCGTGTACGAGAACGCGCTGGCCATCCGCAGCATCCCGAAGGAGATCCCCGAAAAACTGCCGTATCTGGAGGTTCGGGGCGAGGTCTACATGTCCACGGAAAGCTTCGAAGCCATGAACGCGCGGGAAGAGGCGCGGGGCGGCAAGGTGTATCAGAACCGGCGCAACAGCGCGGCGGGCACCATGCGCCAGCTCGATCCGGCGGTCGTCGCGGAAAGAGGTCTGGACATCTTCATCTTCAACCTGGAGATCGCGGAAGGAAAGGCATTCAAGGGTCACAAGGAGAGCCTGCTGTGGCTGGCTTCCCAGGGCTTTACCGTAAGTCCCCAGCTGACGGATGCCGATACGGCGGACGAAGTGTGGGCGGCCGTCGAGGACATCGGCGCGACGCGCTGGGACCTGAATTACGGCATCGACGGCGCGGTCGTGAAAGTGGACGATCTCGCGCAGCGGGCGGCCCTCGGCTTCACGAGCAAGGTGCCCCGCTGGGCTGTCGCGTACAAGTATCCGCCCGAGCAGAAGGAGACGGTGGTCGAGGACATCATCGTGCAGGTGGGCAGGACGGGCCGGCTTACCCCGCTGGCGCTGCTGAGGCCCGTACGCGTGGCGGAGACGACCGTCAGCCGCGTGACCCTCAACAATCAGGACTACATCGATGAAAAGGACGTCCGCGTGGGCGACACGATCCTCATCCAGAAGGCCGGGGACATCATCCCGGAGGTGAAGTCCGTCGTAAAGGAAAAGCGTCCGGAAGGCGCATCCGTTTTCCGCATGCCGGAAAACTGCCCGGTCTGCGGCGCACCCGTCGCCCGGGAAGAGGGCGGGGATGGCGTGCATCTGTACTGCACGGGAAAGGCCTGTCCTGCGAAGGACAGCCGCAGGCTCGCGTATTTCGTCGGCAAGGACGCCATGGACGTGGACGGATTCGGCCCGGCGGCCGTGGAAGCGCTCATCTCCGAAGGATACATCCGGGACGCGGCGGACATCTACTCGCTGAAGGATCATCGCGACCGGCTGATCGAGGAGGGCATCATCGGCAAGGAAAAGTCCGTGGATAACCTGCTGAAGGCGATCGAGGCTTCGAAGGACAACGACATCGACCAGCTCATCACGGGGCTGGGCATCCGGGGCGTGGGCAAGCAGGGCGCGAAGGTGCTGGCTTCGAACTTCCCCGACATGCGGGCCGTAATGGACGCGTCCGCGGAGGCTCTTTCGGCTCTGCCGGATTTCGGGGGCATCACCGCGTCGGACATCACCGCGTTCTGGGCGGAGGAGGCAAACCGGGCGCTCGTGGAAAAACTGGCGGCTGCGGGGGTCAACATGGTTTCGAAAGCGGCCTCCAAGCGCAGGGACGACCGCTTCGCAGGGCTGACGTTCGTGCTCACCGGCACGCTGCCGACGCTGAAGCGGGACGAAGCGGCGGCCATCATCGAGTCGTTCGGCGGCAAGGCCTCCGGCAGCGTTTCCAAGAAGACGACGTACGTGCTGGCGGGCGAAGCGGCGGGCAGCAAACTGACGAAGGCGCAGGAGCTGGGCATCCCCGTCATCGACGAGGACGCGTTCCTCGCCATGACGAAGTAGCGCCATCTTTTCAGCCCCTTGCAAATGTGATATACTTTTTAAGATAGGTCTCTCAGTATGGGGCATTTTATTCCACCTGTAAAGGAGGAGCGCATCATGAGAAACATCCTTGCCTTTCTGCTCTGCCTGGCGTTGCTGGCGGGGTCTGGCGCCACGGCCTTTGCCGCGAATTTCGCGGACGTGGAAAACGGTGAATACTACAGCGAGGCCGTGTTCAGCCTGGCGGAGCGCGGCTGGATCGGCGGATATGAAGACGGCACGTTCCGTCCGACGGCGCCCATCACCAGGGCGGAGTTCGCGGTCATCCTCGTGAACGTGCTGGGCCTGGATACGGAGGGCCCCTTCGAAAAGACCTTCCGGGACGTGCCCAAAACGCACTGGTCCTATAAATTCGTGTCGGCGGCGGCGGATGCCGGCTTCATCAGCGGCTATCCGGACGGCAAGTTCCAGCCGGAGCGCAATGTATCGTACAACGAGGCGATCACGATGATCGTCGCGTCCAAGGGCTACACGTTCGAGGAGCTCGGCGGCGTCTACCCCACGAGCTTTACGAACAAGGCGCGCGATCTGGGCATTCTCAACACCTGCGCCATCCTCAGCGATGACCCCGCCACCCGAGCGAACATCGCCTGCCTCGTCTGCGACTCGGTCAAATCGGACAACGGGCAGGACTGTTTCCACTATGCCACGGGGGATTACCGCGTGTTCATCGAGCGGACGGGCTTCTACGAGGAGATCGACACGGAGAACCTGTACATGGACATGGTCCTTACGGTGGAGAACGATTCCGCCTACACGTTCCACCTGTCTCCCGCGGAGTTCGCGCTGTACGTGGACGGCAAGCTGATGCCCGTAAGCGATGAAGGCTACGAGATGATGGGCCTGCTGAAACCCGCCACCTATGCGGCGCCGGGCAAGACCATGCGCATACACCTCGTGTACCTCATGCCGAAGGACTACACCGCCTTCACCCTGCAGATGGACCTCATCAACACCGGCACGGGCAAGGCGGACGGCGAGCCAAAGGCCGAGTACGCCCGCTAAACGAGACACGGGGACTGTTCCTTGTCCCATTTTGAGACATGGGGACGGTTCCTTGTCCCAAAATACCCCTTGCAAGAGGGCGTTCGATTTCGTATAATGATTAAGCGTCAAGCCGCGCCGGGAAACCGGCCGGGCCCTGCGCAAGAGACATCTGTGAACCTGGTCAGGTCCGGAAGGAAGCAGCCATAAACAGACCCGTCCCTGTGCCGCAGATCAGTCTGGCCGGTTTCCCGACGCGGCTTCTTTATGTCCGAATATAGCTCATGCTGACATCCGCAGTTTACAGTGATGGCCGCAGTTCAGTGACATGAAACCAGAATAAACAAGCCGGCCTGTTTTCCTGCAGGCCGGTTTGTTGTATAATAAAATGAAACGCACAAGGGAGAGACATATGTACCAGGCTTTATACCGCAGCTTCCGGCCGGAGACGTTCGACACGCTCCTCGGTCAGGAACACATCGAAAAGATACTGAAAAACCAGCTGGCGAGCGGCACCACCGGCCACGCATACCTGTTCTGCGGCACGCGCGGCACGGGCAAGACGACGACGGCCAGGCTCCTCGCCAAGGCGCTGAACTGCACGGGAGAAGGGGAGAAGCCCTGCGGCAGATGCCCCTCCTGCAAAGCCATCGCCGACGGCAGCTTCGTGGACGTCATGGAGATCGACGCGGCATCCAACCGCGGCGTCGACGACATCCGCGAGCTGCGCGAGACCGTCAACTTTCCGCCCATCCAGGGCAAGTGCAAGGTCTACATTATCGACGAGGCGCACATGCTCACGAAGGAAGCGGCCAACGCCTTCCTGAAAACGCTGGAAGAACCGCCCGAGAACGTCGTGTTCATCCTCGCGACCACGGAGCCGGAGAAACTGCCCGCGACCATCCTGTCGCGCTGCCTGCGGCTGGACTTCCGCCGCGTGTCCGAAGAGACGATGATCCGCCGGTTCTCCGAGATCTGCCGCGAGATCGGCGCCCAGATCGATCCGGACGCGCTGGGCCTCATCGCAGGCCAGGCGGACGGCTCGGTGCGCGACGGCCTGTCACTTTTAGACCGCTGCGTGTCGGCCGGCAATCACGTGACCCGCGAAGACGTGCTGACGCTGCTGGGCATGGCAGGCATCGAGACGTATCTGAGGATCACGGACGAAGTGCTGGCGGGCAGGACGGGCGAGGCGCTCACGACGCTGGCGGAAGTGCTGGCGGAGGGCAAGGAAGTCAACCAGTTCGCGCGCGACTGGATGGAGCATTTCCGCGACCTGATGATCGTCAAGTTCACCGCAAAGCCCGAAAACGTGCTCAACCTGTCCCTCGAGAACATCGAACGGATCAAAAAACAGGCGCAGAGCGTATCCATCGAGACGATCCGGCGGTGCATCGTGCTCCTGAGCTCTGCGCTGGCGGACGCCAAGTGGTCGCCCAAGCCGCGGCTCCTCATCGAGCTCGCTCTCGTGCAGATGAGCCGCAGCGTGCAGGAGAGCGGCGCGCGGTAAACCGGTCAATGTCAATCGCAACTTTCACATACACAGGAGGAACCCATGGGTAAAGGCATGAAGGCGGGCAAGCGCCCGGCCCCGAAACAGAATAACAGCAAGATGGCGCAGATGCAGCAGATCCAGGCGATGCAGCGCCGCATGGAAGAGGCTCAGGCCGAGATCGAGGCGAAGGAAGCGGAGGCTTCCGCGGGCGGCGGCGCCGTTACCGTGCGGGTCAACGGGAAGCACGAGCTGGTAGCGGTCACGCTGAAGCCGGAGATCGTGGATCCGGACGACATCGAAATGCTGCAGGATCTCATCGTGGCGGCGGCGAACGAAGCCATGCGCCAGATGGACGAAGTATCCCAGCAGGAGATGTCGAAGGTTACCGGCGGATTCGGCCTGCCGGCAGGCCTGTTCTAAGGCGGCGCGCGGGCCATGAAGAACTACGCGAAACCACTCGCGAAGCTCATCGCGGAGCTCAATAAACTGCCCGGCATCGGCGGCAAGAGCGCGCAGCGGCTGGCTTACCACATCCTGGCCATGTCCGACGAAGAGGCGAAACAGCTGGCAGACACCATCGTGGAGGCCAAGCAGAACATGCATTACTGCTCCGTCTGCGGCAATCTTACGGATACAGATCCCTGTTCGGTCTGCAGCGATCCTTCGCGCGACCGGAAGACCGTCTGCGTCGTCGAAAATCCGCGCGACGTCTCCGCCATGGAGCGCATTCGCGAATACAACGGGCTTTATCACGTGCTGAACGGAGCCATTTCGCCCATGGACGGCATCGGTCCGGACGACATCAACCTGCGTTCGCTGCTCGTGCGGCTGCAGGAAAGCGATATCTCCGAGGTCATCCTGGCGACGAACCCCAACATCGAAGGGGAAGCGACCGCCATGTACATCGCGCGGCTCGTAAAACCGGCCGGCATCAAGGTCACGCGCATCGCTCACGGCATTCCCGTGGGGGGCGACCTGGAGTACGCGGACGAGGTGACCCTCTCCAAGGCCATGGAAGGCCGGAGAGAACTATAGCGAAAATGTGGGACGCGGGGACGGTTCCACGAAAGAAGGCAATCGGCAATGAAACTTCTCATCAAAGGGGGCCGCATCGTCGACCCCGCGCAGAATATGGACCGCCTGGGCGATCTGCTCGTAGAGAACGGAAAGATCGCGGGCGCGTTTGCTCCAGGTAAAGCTCCTGAGGCGGACCGGACGATCGACGCCTTTGGGCGTGTCGTGGCTCCCGGCTTTATCGACATCCACATGCACGAGGATCCGTTCGATCCTGAAACGGGCGAACTTCGCCAGGATATCTCCCGCTCCATGCTGCTCATGGGCGTTACGACGGCTCTCGGCGGCAACTGCGGCGACAATTACGGAGATCCTCGGAAGTATCTCGATTACGTAGATGCCCACGGAAATTGCATGAACATCGGCCTCTTTGCGGGTCACACGTGGATACGCGAAGCGTGCGGCGGCATGGACAAGTACGCGCCGGTGAGCGATTCGCAGATCGACGCCATGGAACGCCTGGCCGCGGATTGCCTCGCGGCAGGCTGCATGGGCGTGTCGTTTGGCGTAAAATACGTGCCCGGTACTTCGCCGGAGGAGATGACCCGTCTGGCCGCCCTGTGCACGCCGTCCGGGCGGCTCGTGACGAGCCACGTCCGAAACGATGTCAGCCGCGTGTTCGCGGCGGTCAAGGAGATGGACGACTTGGCGAAGGCCACGGGCTGCCGCGTGCAGATCTCACACATCGGCAGCATGGGCGGCTATGGACAAATGAAGCAGTTGCTGCGGGACGTGGAAGGGTACGCGGCGAGCGGTACGGACATTATGTGTGACTGCTATCCGTATACGGCATTTTCCACGTACATCGGCTCCACGACCTACGATCCGGAGAACTACGCCGAATACCATGCGCCCTACAGCGCCATCCTGATGTCCACCGGCAGGTACGCGGGCCAGCGCTGCACGAAGGAGATCTACGACTGGGAACGCGCGAACGCCCCCGAGGATATCACCGTGGGCTTTCTGATGGTGGAAGAGGACGTGGACATGGCGCTGCGCCATCCGCTCGTGATGGTCGGCAGCGACGGCCTGCGCCACGGCGATCAGGGGCATCCCAGAGCCGCCGGCGCTTTCCCTCGCTACATCGCGGAGTACATCCGCACGGGTAAAGTTGGCTTCATGGAAGGCATGGCGAAGACGGCAAGCCTGGCGGCTGAGCGCCTGAATCTGCCGCATAAAGGAAACCTGCGCCCCGGGTCGGACGCGGACATCGTTATCTTCGACTACGATGCCATCCGCGATACGGCTACGTTTGAGGAGCCGGCGCTCGTGCCCGAGGGCATCGATTACGTGCTGATCGGCGGGGAGATCGCGGCGGATCACGGGCAGATCGTAAAGGAGAAACTAGGCCGCGCCGTGCGGTTTGGCGCAAAGTAGAAACAAAAAACTGGCCGGGTCACCGGGAAAGAGGAAGCATGCTGACGAAGGAATATAGAGAAAAGCTGCGCGCGCAGCTGCAGGGCATGAAGGGCGACGTCGCCATGTACTATAAAAATCTGGAGACGGGCGAGACGTTTGGCTACCGCGAAAACGATCCGCTGCAGCCGGCGTCCGTCATCAAACTGCCCGTTTTCCTGCGCTATCTGCAGCTCTGGGTGAGGGGCGAGATCGACCCGAAGGAAGAACTGACCGTTACGGATGCGGACCGCATCGGCGGCTGCGGGGCGCTTCGGGCGTTTCACGGCGAGCAGAGGGTGAGCCTCGAGACGCTGTGGGAGCTCATGATCACGCTGTCGGACAATGCGGCCACGAACCTGCTGATCAGGCGGCTTGGCCGGGAGGAACTGAACCGGGCGTTCCGGGAAGAGATGGGACTTACGGTGACGAGGATCAATCGCCTGCTCTTCGATTCCGAGGCAGCCTCAAGAGGCATCGAGAACGAGATTTCCGCTAAGGAGATGGGCATGCTGCTCCAGCAGATCTGGCGGCGGGAGTTTGCTTCTCCCGAGATGAGCGAATACGCCGAGGAGATCCTCGCGCGGCAGCAGATCAACCACAAGATCCCCGGCTACATCTCCGACTGGAACGTGCGCATCGCGCATAAGACAGGCGAAGACGACGGCATTGCAAACGACGTGGGGCTCGTGTACGCGAAGCAGCCGTTCGTTGTGTGTTACGCCAGCACGAACACGTGCGAGCGGGATTTCGAGATTCTCATCCGCCAGAGCGCCTGGGATATCTTCCGGGCCTGCGGCGGCGCGCCGGAGGAATAGGGCATGACTAAAGCAGCGGGGCTTTCGGCTCCTTTCGCAAACTTCATAAGACTTTCCAAGATACTCGGCACGCCCGATCGCGTGGCGTTCTCCGTGTTTGGCCTGGACATCATGTGGTACGGCCTTCTGATCGGCATCGGCATGGTGCTGGCGGTCGTGCTGTGCTATAACCGGGCGCCGAAGCATGGACTGAATCAGGAACACATCTTAGACCTGGCGATCTACTGCATTCCCGCCGGCGTCATCGGGGCGAGGCTCTATTACGTGATCTTCCAGTGGAACGACTACAAGGATAACTTAAAGAGCATCCTCAACATCCGCGAAGGCGGGCTGGCCATCCACGGCGGCGTGCTGGCAGGCGTGGGGCTCGGCGTGATCCTGCTCGTGAAGGTCTGGAAGGAAAAGCCGCTGGACTGGGTCGATCTGTGCGTGCCGACCATCGCCCTCGCGCAGGGGATCGGCCGCTGGGGCAACTATTTCAACCAGGAGGCCTACGGCGTCGAAACGACCGTGCCCTGGGCCATCGAAGTGGGCGGCAGGCTCGTGCATCCGACGTTTCTGTACGAGTCGCTCTGGTGCCTCGCTCTGGGGCTGTTCCTGATGTGGCTGGAGGATTCGGGCAACAAAAAATTCAGAGGCCAGATCCTCTGCCTGTACCTCATCCTGTATTCCGCCGAGCGCTTCCTGGTGGAAGGCCTGCGCACGGACTCCCTGATGATTGGGCCGCTGCGCCAGGCGCAGGTGCTCAGCCTCTGCCTGATCGCGGCAGGGTGCGTTCTGTGGGTCATTCTGAGCCGGCGCAAAACGCAGGCGGTTGCCAAGCCGGGTGACCCCAGCGAAGAGGCCGGACAACCCGAAGACGGTCAGGAATAGCGCTGCCTCAGTCGCTGCGGGAAGGCTCTCCCGTTTCCGAGGCCGCCTTCAACCCCCGCATGTATGCCAGCGATTCCCTGATGGGGTAGCGCTTCAGATCCAGGTATTCGATATAATACTTTTGAAAAGCGGATCGCCCCGGCCCCTCCCCGGAAAAGGCTTTTATGAATTCGATCGGCGTCAGCCCCGTGTACGTTTTAAACACGCGATTGAAATAGGAAGGATTCCCATATCCGAATTGATCCGCAAGCTCATGGATGGGCACTTCCCGGTTGTAACCGTTATACTGCAGCGAGATCAGTACCCTGCGTATCCTGTGATAGTTGAGGTATTCTGAGATAGTAACGCCGGTTTCCCTGCGGAACACGGTACAGAGATAGTTTTTATTGAAGCCTAACGCAAGAGCCAGCGCCGAAAGTTCGTACTTTTTGTCATATGTTTTTTCGACATGGCGGATGATCCGCTGCACCAGCGGCGAATACCGGCTGGAATCGACGTATCCGTCCGAACTGTTCCCCGGACCCGGTTTGCCCACAAGAAGCGAGGACAGGATCGCGCATAGAAAGGCGTTTACAGAGTATGCCTGCAGGGGATCATCGCTGCTGTAGTTCGCGCAGACATAGGAAAACAGATCCTCCAGGTGCGAAGCGCCGTGCAGAACGAGCACTTTATGGCTTTTGAGAAGGAAACTCAATTCCGGATCCGTCAAACGGAAAAATACTTCATATTGCGAGCAGAGATTGTGTGAATCCTCCGGCACCGCATGGACGACGAAGGGGGAGATCAGGATCAGGCTGCCTTCCGAAAGCGGGTAGTCCAATCCGCCGGCATGAAAGACCAGGTCGCCTCTTCGGACATAGGCCAGATGAAAGTAATCGTGGGCGTGCGGCTGCAGTTTCCAGCCGGCAGGGAGTTCCGTTTCTCCGCTCCATATCAATCGCATCTTATCCATACTGCTCTCCCGATCTCAGAAAACATCCCTGATGCCTGTTATTATA
>JAIKZT010000231.1 GCA_024682015.1 Clostridia bacterium | reverse complement strand
GCAAACCGGGCGGGCGGATGCCCTTGGCGGCAGTTTCCCGCCGGTGTTTTAGACAGTTATGTTTTTAGGCTTGATCACGTATCCGAAACTCATTTTTCTCTGCGCTGCGGTGTTTCTGGCCGGGTTCATCGACTCCATCGCCGGCGGCGGGGGCATCATCAGCATCCCCGCGTACCTGCTGACCGGTCTGGATCCGAAGGTCGCGTTCGCCTGCAACAAGACGTCGGCCTGCCTGGGCACGACGCTGGCGGCGGGCAAGTACATCCGCAGCGGCGAGGTGAACTGGACGGTCGCCATCCCGTCGGCCATCGCGGCTCTGGTGGGGGCGCGCATCGCTTCGCTCGTCGTGCTGGCGCTTGACCCTGCCATCTTTCAGCGGATCATCCTGTTCGTGCTGCCCTTCGTGGCCATCTTCCTGATCTTCAAGCGGGATTTCGGAAGCACGGACGCCAGCGGAGACGTGCCGAAGGGGAAGATGATCGCCTTTTCCATCCTGATCGGCCTTCTCATCGCGTTCTACGATGGGCTCGTGGGGCCTGGTACGGGCACGTTCGCCATCATCGCGTTCTGCAGCCTGTGCAAACTGGACCTGAAGAAAGCCAGCGGCAGCGCGAAGATCTTCAACTGGGCGAGCAACTTCGCGTCGATGATCAGCTTCATCCTGGCGGGGAAAGTCATCTGGGCCATCGCGCTCATCACGGCGGCCTGCTCCATGGCGGGCAACTTCATGGGAGCCAGCATGGCGATCAAAAAGAACCCGGCGTTTATCCGGGTCATGCTGACGGTCGTGTGCGGCCTGCTGCTGCTGAAACTGGGGTCGGACGTGCTGTTCTAAACCAGGCTGTCCGGCGCGATGCGGCGCAGGATGAGCGTCCCGAGGATGCCTGTGCCGATGCCGGTCGCAAGGCCCGCGAAGAGCAGCACGGGAAAGTAATAGAAGACCTGCGCGGACTCCACGAGGAGCGACGCCACGGAAAGCTGCGCCAGGTTGTGGAACACGCCGCCGGCCATGGATACGCCGGCGGGTGAAAACAGGCGCGTGCGCCAAAGAAGCGTCATAGCGGCGAAGCTCACGAGGCCTCCCGCCAGCGCGTAAAGCGCGGAAAACAGGCTGCCGAACAGCAGCGCGGCGAGCGCGATGCGGGTCACGTTGACGAAGAAGGCATAGCGCGGTCCGAGCGCGTACAGGCAGACGAGGACCACGATGTTCGCGAGGCCCAGTTTGATGCCCGGAATGGCGATGGGCAGGGGCACGAGAAACTCGATGTAGGAGAAGATGAGGGCGAGCGCGGTGACCACGCCCAGAGCTGCAGCCCGGGAGGACCTGTCTGCGCTCAGATCAGTAAGAGACCGCATCGGGCGCCTCCTTTCCGCTGTCCGATTCGCTTCGGATGGTCACGGCGAGCTTATGAGGCAGGCACAGTATAATCTGGTTCGTCTGCGAGATGCGTCCTTTCCCGACGCAGTCGCGGTTCGGACAGTCCGCGTCCTCGATGCGCACGGCGCCGTCTTCTATGCGCAGCACGTTGCGGCCGAAAGGCGTTTCGATGTCGATGGTGCGGTCCTCGCTCAAGGGATAGACGCCCCATTCGGTGCCATCCACGGTGACCACGGCGAAAGCCCCGGCCTCCCGCCCGCTCTGGAGCAGCGCGAAAACGGCGCCTCCCAGCAGCAGGAGCGCGATGGCGAGCGCGATATCGGCTTTTTTAAAAAAGGAACTTTTATGATCCATAGAAAACCCAGACGATTGCTGGCGGCCATTCTGGCCGCTGTGCTCATTGTATCACAGACCGCGTGCACGGCGCAAACCGGGCCGGGGACGACAGTCTCGGAAAAGACCAGCTTCGGCGAAGACTGGCTGCTGAACACCTACTGTTACATCCAGGTGTTTGAAGAGGGCTGCGAGGACCTGATCCGGGAGGCGTTCGGCTATGCTCGCGGACTGGAAAACCTGCTGTCCCGGACCATAGAGACCAGCGACATCGGGCGGTTCAACGCGTCGGAAGAAGGGTGCGAGGTGGACTGGCAGACCGCGGCC
>JAIKZT010000228.1 GCA_024682015.1 Clostridia bacterium | reverse complement strand
TGCCGCGGTGCTTTGCGACGACCTGGCCGTCCCGCGTCTGTACGCCGAGGCGCACGAGGAAGTCCGCCGGTTCCCCCTCCGGGATCAGGTAGTGCTTCTTCCTGTCGTGTTCCAGAGCGCCCATCGTCTTCGTGGGTGGCTTTTCCGTGACCCTCACATGGTCCGGCTTGTTCGCCAGCACCAGCGCGTCCGCCGCTTTTGTGTAAACGTCCGCCTGCTTAAACGAAGCCTGGATCTGCCGCACGGCAAAGTCGGCGATCTCGCCCGGGAGCAGGTTTTCGTGGGTCACCTTTTTCTCGTAGGCGTATTCCGCCTGATAGCGCAGCTCGCCCTTGAGCAGCACCGGCCGCAGCGACACCTTGCGCACGGCCGCGCTCTTTTTTCTGGGGTTCGAAAATACCGCCAGGATGAGGCTCTCGTCCTCCGCTATTCGTTCGAAGCGCTCTCTTGCTCGTTCCATTGCTTGCGTTCTCCTGCGGGCGGGACTTCCTCGCCGCGCGTTTCTCTCAGCCGGTACAGTTCGTCCTGGATGCGCTGCTGCGCCATCTGGGCGAGTTCGTGTGTCTTGAGCCCGGCGAACTCCTCGGGTTCGATGGGCGGCAGGATGGACAGGTCAACGTCGGTCTTTTTCAGATATCTCTGACGTTCGAACACCTTGTACGTGCCGTCGATCGCGAAGGGCACGACGGGCACCTTTGCCTTCAGCGCGCAGCGCAGGGCGCCGGCTTTGAACTCGCGCATGTCCGGCCCCTTCGCGCGGGTGCCTTCGGGGAAGATGACCACGCTGCGGCCGCTTTCGAGCAGTTCCTGCGCGCGCTTGATGCATTCCAGCGTCTGCCGCGCGTTGCCGCGGTCCATGAAGATGCAGTCCGCGCTGGCCATCCAGGTGGATACGACGGGGATCTTCTTCGTCTCGATCTTCGCGACGATGGAGAACAGCTCGCCGAACTCATGCATGATCAGCAGGATGTCCATGTCTCCCTGGTGGTTGCCCACGTAGAGGGCAGGGCGGCCTTTGGGGATGTTTTCCTCGCCGAGTTTGCGCAGATTGACCCCGCCAAGCCTCTGAATGGGTCCGATCCACCGGCGGCAGATGCGGGACGCCTTGTCGTAGGCGCCGGGCTTGTCCCTGCGGCTGCGGAAGTGCCAGTAGATGGCTTCGGGTATATTGATGATGGCGACGAATGCCGCCGCCAGTAAGAATGCGATACTGCGGATCATAAAAATTTCACCTCTGGCATAATTTTATCATAAAAAGGGAAGGACTTGTGGTAAAATAATAAAGTTATAGTGTAAAGTATATCGCTTCGGCAAGCTCAGCGGGCGCCGGGGCATGCAAAGCTCCCTGAGCCTTTCGAAGGGAGCGGATCATACAAGGGCAAGATAATCATGGACAAGAAGAAAATCATCAACATCGCGGTCATCGCGCACGTCGACGCGGGCAAATCCACGCTCGTGGACGCGTTCCTCGCGCAGAGCGGCGTGTTCCGCGAAAACGAGGAAATGGTGGCGCAGACCATGGACTCCAACGATCTGGAGCGGGAAAGAGGCATCACCATCTATTCGAAGAACTGCTCCGTCATGCACGACGGATACAAGATCAACATCGTGGATACGCCGGGCCACGCGGACTTCTCGTCCGAGGTCGAGCGCATCATCAAGACCGTCGATACGGTCATTCTGCTCGTGGACTCCTCCGAAGGACCCATGCCGCAGACGCGGTTCGTGCTCCAGAAGAGCCTGCAGCAGAACCTCAACCCCATCCTGCTCATTAACAAGATCGACAAGCGCGACGCGCGCATCGACGAGGTCGTGGACGAGGTCTACGAGCTGTTCATGGACCTGGAGGCGAATGACCGCCAGCTCGATTTCCCCATCCTGTACGGCATCGCCCGCCAGGGCATCGTCGTGAGGGATCCGGCGGACGCCAGCGGGGTCACCGTGGAGAGCGAAAGCGGCACGAAGGTGCGAAAGCGCGCGGCAGGCCAGGACGGCCTGAATATCGCCCCGCTGTTCGAGACGATCATTGAACAGGTCGGCGGCTACGAGAACAGAGACGAAGAACCCCTGCAATTCCAGATCTCCACGCTTGCCTACGACGATTACATCGGCCGCCTGGGCATCGGGCGGGTCACGAAGGGCAGGATACGGCCTGGCCAGCAGGTCGCGGTATGCAAGCCCGACGGCAGCTATAAGATGAGCAAGGTCAACCAGACGTTCGTGTATCGCGGCCTGAAGCGGACGGCCGTGGAAGAAGTCGGCAGCGGCGACATCTGCGTCGTATCCGGCATTTCTGACATCACGATCGGCGACACGCTTTGCGTGGAGGACGCGATCGATCCGCTGCCCTCCATCAGCATCGAGGAACCGACGCTTTCCATGAATTTCATGGTCAATTCGTCGCCGTTCGCGGGCAAGGAAGGCAAATACGTCACGACGCGGCACATCAAGGAAAGGCTCGAAAAGGAGCTCGAGGTCAACGTCGGCCTGCTCGTGGAGCCCACGGACAGCACGGATTCCTTCAAGGTGTCCGGCAGGGGCGAACTGCACCTGTCCATCCTCATCGAGAACATGCGCCGCGAAGGGTACGAGCTGGCTGTCTCCAAACCGGAAGTCATCTTCAAGCGGGGGAAGAAGGGCCAGAAGCAGGAACCTGTCGAAGAAGTCGTCATCGAAGTGCCCGATCAGTACGCCGGCGGGGTCATCTCGGACCTGAACCTGCGCAAGGGCATGATGGTCTCCATGGACGGCCGCAACGGCCGTTCCAAGCTGGTGTACACCGTGCCGACGCGGGGCATTCTGGGCTACCGCAGCCAGTTCATCAACCAGACGCACGGCGAAGGCACGATGGTGCAGCGCTTCATCGGATACGAGGATTACAAGGGCGAGATCCCGGGCCGCACGGCCGGCGCCATCATCGCGCAGGAAGAGGGCATCTCCACGCCTTACGCGCTCAACAATATCCAGGAGCGCGCGCAGATGTTCATCGGTCCGCAGACGCACGTGTACGAGGGGATGATCGTCGGCCAGAACAGCCGTTCCGACGACATGATCGTCAACCCCTGCAAAGCCAAGAAAGCTTCGAACATGCGCGCCGCAGGCTCCGACGAAGCCGTCCGGCTGTCGCCTTACCGCCAGTTCAGCCTCGAAGAGGCGCTGGAGTGGATCGGCGACGACGAATTGGTCGAGGTCACGCCGACGGACATCCGCCTGCGCAAGAAGATCCTGAACGAACTGGAACGGAGGAGGTCCGGCAGATGGGTCGCACCGGAGAACAGATAGAGCTTTTCATTACGGACATTTCCACGCAAGGCGAGGGCATCGGTAAAACCGGCGGCCTCGCCGTTTTCGCTGCCGGCGCGCTGCCGGGCGACCAGGTGCTTGCGGAAATCACGGAGGACAAGGGACGCTTCGCGAAGGCTCGCGTGGTGGAGATGCTTGACCCTTCCAAAGACCGCGTTCCCTCGGACTGCCCGAA
>JAIKZT010000219.1 GCA_024682015.1 Clostridia bacterium | reverse complement strand
AATGGCTCTGCACAGAGTGCTTCGAGGAGATCGACAGCTGCGACATGTACTGCGAGGACTGCAAGAAGTGCGACAAGTGCTGGGATAAAGAAAAGCACTGCGAACACTGCGGCGACGAGACGGATCTGTGCGGGGATTGCAGGGCTCTGGATGACCATCGTTGCCAGGCCTGCCACGACCTCCCGCTCTGCGAGGGATGCGGCTACTGCCTCGTCGCGGCGGACGCGAGCGGCGAGAAGTGCCCTGAGGGCGATCACTGCATCATCTGCCACGAACCGTATGTGTGCGAGAGCTGCGACGAGTGCTTTTTCGACGCCAGGGACATCTTCTGTGAGAATTGTACCTATTGCCTGGACTGCGCGGCGGCGGAGGGCCTGCATTGCCGGGACTGCTACGGCTGCTTTGACACCGAAGTGGAAGAGTGCGACGCCAACCCGATCCTCTGCTGGGACTGCTGCGTCGCGGAGGGCAACCACTGCTATATCTGCGAGGTACACGTCGAAGAATGGTGCGACGGCGGCCCGGAATGCCAGCACTGCCGCGAATGCGCGGAGGACGCGGGCTGGATCTGCGAGGAGTGCGAGCGCTGCAAGATCTGCAATGACTTTGAATTCTGCGAAGAATGCGGCTACTGTGAAGACTGCTGCAAGATGCTCGCTGAGGATACGGGCTGCACGTGCCTGGAATACTGCATCGAGTCTGACGAATTTTACGATCCCGAGCACATGTGTGCCCAGTGCACGGTCAGTTTTTCGTGCAGCGATGAATTCTGCGAGACCTGCGGCCTGTGCAGGGAGTGCTGCGAGGCCAACGCCGCGGATTACGGCTGCGACTGCGGCCTGTGCGCAGAGGACAGTGAGTTCGAAGAACACCTCTGCGAAATCTGCGGCGAAGCGATCTGCGCGAAGGGCGATTTCTGCGAGGACTGCGGACTCTGCAAGGAATGCTGCCTTGAAAGGTCCGATGCGGAAGGGTGCTCCTGCGGCATCTGCGTCGAGAGCAGCGAATTCAGCGATCCCGAACATGTCTGCGAAGGCTGCGGCGAGTTTTCCTGCAACGTGTCCTTCTGCGATTTCTGCGGCCTCTGCGAAGACTGCTGCGCGGATAACGCCTACTCGTATTTCGAATGCAGCCACGGCGTCTGCCCCGAAGGTCCGGATTGGGAGGACCATTACTGCGAGACCTGCGAAAAGTGCAAGGAAGACTGCAGCTGCGGTCAGGAGTGCTGCGCAGACCCCTGGTCGGGCAAGTCCCTCAGCGGAACGGCAACTCCTGTCGGCGCCATACTCATCGAGCCCTCCGACAAAACGAAGACCGTTACGGGCGGCAGTGCCTATGACCGGGCGGAAAATACGGCAGCATTCCAGGTCCGGGCATACGATCCGAAGGATAACCTGAATTATCAATGGTATTGCCGCAGAGACGGCGGCGAGCCTCAGGCGCTGTCAGACGACAGCCTCTACATAGATTTCCGGGACGAAACGCTGGTGTTTGTCGGCGGAGCGCAGACGAATAAACTGACGGTCGCCGTTCCTTCCGACGCCTGCCATATCCGCTATGCCTATTTTTGCGTCGTCTCCGATTCTGAGGGTCACGTGCTCTCGACTACGAGGGAAGCGCAGCTGATCGGCAGACACGCCTATGCGTGGAGCTGGACGAACAACACGTATCATCAGCAGGTCTGCATTGGCGAGGGCTGCGGACATACCGCGTCCGGCGCGCGCAAGGAGCACGAGATCGGCCCGTGGCATTACCTGTACTACGCCACCGAGAACAAGGGCGCCAAACTGGTGCGCACCTGCAACGTCTGCGGCGGCATCGCCGAATCGAGAGAGACCGAGCCTCTGGGCGAGGTCCACACGACGCACGATTACGTGTATACGCCGGTCGAGCAGGAAAACGGCAAAAGCGTAACGCATATCAAGCAGTGCATCTGCGGCAGGACGGAAGGCGCGGAGGAAATGCACACCTGGGGCGAGTGGATCGTCACCAAACAGGCGGACGACCACAAAACGGGCTCCAAATACCGCGAGTGCCTCCTGTGCAATTACCGCGAGACGGTGGAGATCCCGCGGCAGACCCATGAGCATCTATTCAACATTCACGAATACGACGCCGAGTTTTACCGCGTCGGCGCCGACCGCCGCTACCACTGGCAGTACTGCGGTGATCCGGACTGCGAGGCCGTCGCCTTCAAGGAGGAGCACACCTATTCCCACTGGTTCTGGCAGACGGAAAGCGGCGCGCCGAATCTGGAGATACGGGACGCGACGGTGCAGAGCTACTGCGAGGTCTGCGGATACGTGCTGGAGAAGACGGTCCGGAAGGGAAACCGCCCGCTGTGCTTTACGAACGCCGATTATACCGTCGTTTCCGCGGACTATTGGGATTCAGAAGAAAAGTATACCCTGGAGGTGACGGCAAAGCCGCCGGTCGGGTACTACTTCGTCCGCTGGGACGACAGCCACAGCGAAGGCGGGATCGTCTACGAGGAATATTACGAGACCTACGCCAACGGCGAACCGAAGCGCGATTCGGACGGAAAGATCATCTGGAAACGGTACAATAAATATCAGGAAAAGGTGGTGATCTCGCTGGATCACTACGACGCGGACGACCATTATCTGGGGCTCAACACGCTCTACGAGCTGGACGCCATCTGCGAGCGCTACAACAACGACATCCGCGTCTACTACAAGGGCAGCCGGGATGACTATATCCCTTTCGATTACGGCTCCAAGGTATACGCCAGCACGCTGGACGACACGGAACCGGCGGAAGACGAGGACTGGGTGCTGTGGTACGAGAAGCAGGAGGAGGACGAATACGGCTACCGCACCATCACCGTGCACCTGAAGGACTATGACGGCGGCACGATCAGCGTGGAGAACACCGGCTTGCCCTGCAATCTCAACATCATCGTGGACGGCGATTCCACCATCACTGCGGCCAAAGGGCAGTTCGGCATACGGGGCTGCGCGGCCGGCGGCAATATCACGATTTCCTCTCCGAACAACTCCGAGCTCAGGATCAACGTGAGCGGTACGACCTACTACTCCTTGGATTCTTACGGCATCAAAGCGTGCAAGACGAAGAAGTGGTACGAGGACAAGATAACCCTCTGCGGCAGCGTGCACGTTCAGATGGACATCCTCAACCACGACGGAACGGCTTACGGCCTCTATTCGACCTCGTGGGTGGAGATCCTGGACGACGCCTCCGCCGAGATCACGGTCAGGAGCTATAACTATTCCGAGGAAGTCCCGATCACGGCAGTGGGCGTTTATGCGAAGAAAGAACTTCAGCTCGACACGACGGGCCATCTGTACGTTTACGCGGTCGTAGATGCGGGCAATGGCGCAAAAGCGAGGGGCGTGGACGCCAAAAACACGATCATAGACAATGTGGGCGTCGTTTCGATCACGCAGCCCGAGAATTCCAAAAAAACCTTCCGGCGTGAACCGACCTACGACCACAGGAGCTATATCCTCGAGGAATATGGAGACGGGAACAGGAGTTTCTATAAGAATGGAGCGCTCGTGTCGAGCGATCCTTACAAAATGCTCTCCATAGAACCGGCCTATCCGGTGAGCTTTACCGTCGCGGAAGGCGCGACGCTGAACGTTCCCGGCGTGTACCGGAATAACCTGGGCGATTACATGGTAAAGCCCGGACACAGCCTGACGTTCTACACGGCGCCGGCCGCGGGCAAATACAATGAGGTAGTCAAGGCCGGCGGCAAGACCGTGAAACCCGGCGCTTCCGACGACGGCGTCCGCACGAAATACGTGCTCGGGCCGATCAATAGCGCACAGAGCGTTACGGTCAGCGCGGGGACCGCGTTCAAGCCCTTCGCCGAGCAGCCGGCGCTCTCTCAGACAGACGTGTTCTTCGGCAGCGAGGCGCAGCTGAGCTGCCGCATGAACGATTGTTTACAGGCGCTGGAGGGTCACGAAAAGTTCTGCGGAACGAAGACGGAGACGCCGAAATTCTCGATCCATAAAAACGAGGATACGGACGAATACGAAAGCGGAGATCTGATCGAACTCGGCCAGACGATCAACAAGGTGTTCCTCCAGAGATATGACGAGGATCTGGCGCGCTTTGTCAACACCGGCATCTCCTTTGAACCGGCGCTGCTCGCTGTCTGGACCTTCAACGACACGGAAAAGATGCTCTCTCTGGGCGAAGTCCGCTACCGCCTCATGGTGCTGTACGACGGCATGGAGTACACATCCAGAGAATTCACCGTCAACTGGACGGACGACGAAAACGACAGGACCGAGCCGGTAGCGCCGGCAGTGGAAGTCTACGTCAGAAACGCCCAGCTCGGCTACGGGAGCGCGGTCTGCGCGGACGGCGGCGCGTGGGTGCGGCTGGACGCAACGCACGACGTGCTGGTTTACGATACCGACACGGGCAAAGGATATACCACGCCCAGACAGAATTACGTGTGGATCTCCAACATGAAGGACAAGCACGTGTTTATGGCCGCCGCGTTCGATTACCACACCGGCACGCTGACGTTCTACGGCGACAGCCAGAGCGCGGATTTCGACGGCGACGGCAGCAAGGAATGGTACAATCTTGAGGAGCTGATGCTTGCCCTGCGCGTGCCCAAAGACGCGGGGAACGGCTGCCTGACGATCGACGTGAAGGCGGATACGACCATTTCCGGCGATTATAACCGGTTCGGCTTCAGCGGCTCCATGGACGAAGCAGATCATACTATGGGCCAGGCCGCGGTCATCCTGAACGAGACGGAAAAAGGCTCCGTGCACATCACCTCCTCGTCGAAGGATGGCGCCATCTTAAGCCTCGTGCGCTATGGCAAGGCGTACGACAAGGATGATGCCATGAACTATTACGGTATCAAAGCCGCGGACATCGCGATCGACGCGGACGTTTCCGTGTGGGTCGACATCGAACCGCCTGCAGGGTCTGAGCTTGGCTGGCGCACCGGCGCCGGGCGCTACGGCCTGGCCGCGGACGGGGACATCCTCGTCAAGGAAAACGCGAGCCTCAACGTGAACATTCCGTTCGAGGAGGACGCTGAGATCGCGGGCGAGGCGGTCGCGCTGAGCTCCGGCGGAAATGTGACCCTGATGGACAGCGGCAACGTGTACTTCTACTGCAGCGCGAGCAGGCTGGAAGGGCTTGAGGACTACTATGCCATGTACGCCGGCGGGCTCACCGTTACCGGAAGCGCCAGCCTTACGGCGGTGACCGGAGGCGACATCCAGACGCCGATCCGCCTCGACGCGGATTCGCTCTGGGCGACGAACGGCCAGGTCGACATCCAGTCCGTCGCCGACTGGACGGAGACGTACGGCGTCTTTGCCACGGGCTGCGTAACGGTAAAATGGCCCACGACAGTCCTCTTCGAGTACTGGAACGAGTATGGCAGGGCTGGTCTGGTCAAGGGCGGATCGCTTGATTTTGATGGCGACTTCGTCCGCTATGCGTACCCCGGGACTTCGGAAACGGCCTTCAAAGAATCCTATTATCCGGGCACTCCCTACACGGTCATCGTCGATACCGACCGCGGCGCCTCAAGTGAAGGCGCACACAGGGTCACCGTCTCGCGGGGCGGCGCCGTGCTGGCTGATACGTATAACGATTATATCGGCAATCTCGACGTGTGCACGGGCGACTGCGTGACCTATACTGCGGTCGACCCCTACAGCGGATATACGTTCGGCGGATGGGAGGTGAACGGCGACCTGATGCCGGATGATCTAGCCATCGAGGGCAAATCGATCAGCTTCACCATGCCCGACAGAGACGTGAACATCCACGCGGTCTATACCTGCGACGCGTTCACCGCGGATCCGCCGTATTTCGTGACCACGAACCGCGCGTCGACCGAAGGCACGCTCTTCTGGCAGCTGGAGACCAACGAAACGCTGACCAGCGTGGAGCTGGAGTATCTCTACGATTACGGCGGAGACTATCAGGGCTGGGTCTCGCTCGCGGACGGCGGGGACGGATGGTATCTGTCCGATGACATGCAGGTCTACACGAACGAGCACGGCGTGAAGAGGTACGCCGGAGCGCAGGCGCTGAAGCTCGCCGGCAGCGATGCCGAAGCGATCCTCCTCAGCGCGGACGCGTATCACGATACGTACCGCATCCGCGCGGTCTGCGAGACGGTCGAGCAGTACAGCCAGCCGTTTACGATGGACTTCAAGAACGGGATACACGTGCTGCTTTCGCAGGATAAAGAAAATCCCGGTCTGGCAATCCCCGCGGATTACGCCGGGACCGAGTGCCTGATCAACATGGCGCAGTACGTCTATTCCTACAACGGAAGGATGACGTATGCGCTTGCCTTCGGCGATCTGTCCGGGCCGGTCAGCCAGGATGTATGCGAGGCGAGGATCTACGAAAACGGCATGCTCCGCTTCGTGAGAAACGGCGCTCACGCCCCGATCTATGCGATAGAAGGGGGAGCCTACGTCACCGCGACCGACGAGCAGAGCGGCAGGTCGTTTACGATCCCGTTCGATTTCGGCGAGATCTACGATACCGAAGTTTTCCCCGTCATCGTCGGCGGCACGAAGGTCACGGAGCGCAACGCAAGCGACGTCCTCGGCGACGGCACGGTGTCCTACGACCCCGAGACGAAGACGCTGACCCTAAGCAACGCTGCGATCAGCGAGATCTACCGGAATCCTTCCGACGCGGAGCTGACGGACGGCGCGTACGCCATCATGAGCGTGCAGGACATCACGATCAATCTCGTGGGCGAGAACGTCATCAACATCTCGCGCAGCTCCTTCTGCCACAGCCAGCCCTTCGGCGAGACGTTCACCGGAACGGTCGTAGGCATCGGCAACGCGGTCAACGACGCGCTGCGGACGTACCTTGAGGAGGACGACGCGTTCCGCATCCGCTTCACAGGCAGCGGCTCGCTCGCCATCAGGATCGACGGCGAGACCGAGTACGGCGAGGGCATCCACAGCATCGGCGACGTCACCATCGACGGGCCGCAGATCAGCATAGAATCCAGGTACTCCGGGCTTTCTTCGGAGGAGGGCTCGTTTACCCTGAATTCCGGCGCTCTGAGCGTTGACACCAAGGTGAGGAGCTGCATCGAACTGCCCAACAAGAAGGCGCGCTTCACGGTAAACGGCGGCACGCTGATCTTAAACGGCGGCACGGACAGCAACGTCATCGCCATGAGCGCGGAGACCGTGCAGAACGCGGATTATCTGCAGATCAACGATGGCGAGGTCACGCTTCAGACCAAATCGAAGACGTGGGACCTTGCGAGCCGCGCGATCTATTACGACGGCGCGATGTACGAGGTGCTGGACAAGAATGGACGCAATGCCGCAGACCAGGTGGAGGCGCCGGACACGATCGAGATGCTGGACTATCTGAGGTTCTCGCGCAGGTATGCGATCTGGGTCAATGGCGAGAGGTTCACCTCGGCGAACCTCTCGATCCCCTGCGGCACGGGCCGCGCGGCTTATCTGCCCGAGCTGAACACGGTGTATCTATACAACGCGGAGATCACGAAGGGCGTCGCCTATAAGCACGACGGACTCCAGTCCGCGGCAGGCATCCACGCGGAGCAGTCCGTGAACCTCTGCGTCGTGGGCGGCAGCAGCATCGACCTGTCCGCAAAAGACTATTATACGGCCTCGGGCGAGCCCTACACGCCGCTGGACGAGGAGACGGAAGCGGCCCGCATGGTGTACGGCATCGAGGCAGGCGACCTGCAGCAGCACGAGGAACCGTACTACTTCACGATGTTCGGAACTAGCAGCCTTGCGATCCGGGGCGTGCGCTACGGCATCGAATCGGAGATGCCGATCACGTTCGACGGGCTGAGGCTGAAGATCAGCGGCTGCGATGGCGGCATCACCGGCGAAATGGACGTGCGCTCCGGACAGATCAGCGTCGACGCTTCTGTTTACAGCGCGTACGGCCTGTGGAACACGGAGCATTACGACGATCTGCACGCCTATGGCGGCAGCGACAGCAAGCACTTCGACCCGCTGGATATGGCGCAGGTCAAAGAAGCCGGCGAAAACGGCTGGGGATACGCGTATCCGTACCTCTGGCTCGGCAGCTACGAGTATTATGCGTTCTTCTCGGCCGAGGGCATCTCGCTGGATAAGGCGGAGCTCAGCCTCGCGGTAGGCGAGACCGCTGTGCTGACGGCTGCCATCATTCCGGAAGAAGCGTCGGGTCTGGCCATTGCCTGGACCAGCTCTGACCCATCCATCGCCAAGGTGGAAGAGGGCACGGTCACGGCGCTGGCCGAGGGCACGGCGACCATCACGGCTTCCTGCAGCGGCTTTGAGGCCAGCTGCAAGGTGACGGTGGGCCATGCGCTGACGCATGTGGACGCGGTTCCCGCGACCTGCACGGAAGACGGTGCTTCGGAATACTGGATCTGCAGCAGCTGCGGCCGGACCTTCAGCGATGCAGGCATTTCAGAAGTTTCGGAAAACAGCTGGGTCATCCCGGCACTGGGCCACGATTTCGGCGACTGGCAGACGGTGAAGGCTGCGACAGAGACCGAGGAAGGCCTCGAAAAGCGCGTCTGCAGCCGCTGCGGCGCGGAGGAGAGCCGGGCCATCCCGGTGCTCAGCCACGTGCACAGCCTGATCCATACGGCAGCGGCCGCCGCGGACTGTCTTGCGGCCGGAAACGTCGAATACTGGACGTGCTCGGGCTGCGGACGGGTCTTTGCGGACGCGGACGGGACGGCTGAGATCGACCTGGCGGACACCGTAGTCCCGGCGCTCGGTCACGACTTTACGCTCAGCAAATGGGTCTGGGCGGAGGACGGCAGCAGTGCCACCGCGGAATTCGTCTGCAGGCGCGACAGCGCGCACACGCACGAGGCTTTGGCCATCATCACGTCCGTCAGGACGGAGCCGACGGCGGCAAAGGACGGTTCGGAAGTCTTTACAGCGACCGTGATCCTCGATGGGGCCACCTATACCGACACGAAGACCATCGTCCTGCCCGCGACGCACGAGGAAACGCGCACGCTGGCGGACGAATCCAGCCGGGTGATCAAGGTGACGGTCGCGACCGACACCGGGCTTGTGACCGTGTCCGGCGACGCCTCCGCGGACGCGCCCGTCCTTGTGGCCGCCTACGACGAGTTCGGCCGCTTTATCGGCCTCGTGGCACTTTCCGCGCCCGGCAATGCCGAGACGGACGAAGATGCCGATACCCTGAAGATCTTCTGGATCGACGAGGACGGCAAGCCCAAGGCCGAGGACGAAGAAGTGCCGATGGAATAGAAACAGACTTGCCTGCACATCAACAACACGTAGAATGGAACCAGGCGCAGGCAGGTTTGGCGCGGGTCCTGAAAGCTTTCGGGACCCGCATATTTTATTGACTTTGGTAACCAAATAGGGTATAGTTTGATTATCGATAACCGATTTGGTTACATGGAGGCTGGCATGAGTCTGATCATAAAGGAGATACGCATCAAAACAGGGATGACGCAGAAGGCTTTTTCCGCCCTGTTCAACATACCTTTAAGCACGCTGAGAAAATGGGAACAGGGGGAGGCATCGCCTCCGCCGTACGTTGCGGATCTGATAGCCCGGGCCATCCCTGCTATGGATGCTTCTTTGAGGGTCATTCACGGAAACGACGGGAATGCGTATTATTACGACGGTCTGAAAAAGCAGATCATGGATGAGGCGGGAAACAGGATAACGGTAGGCGAGGATCTGGAAGGCGTCAACGAACACAATCTCGGGATATACGCAGCGCAGCTCTTTTCCGACTTCCATGACATACAGGAACGGTTCAACAGGGACTGCCGGTACGATAAACAGGAAGCGATCATCTGGATTTGAAGCGCGGGGTGATGAAGAATGGCCGGTTTAAACAAAGAATACTACCTGATGCACAAAGACATACCCGTCTGCCTTATGGAGATCGACAATGAGGGAAATCTGGGAAAAGTTCTGCGCAGCGAGGCCGCGATTGCGCATTTCCCTGTCGGCGGGCAGATGAATAATAACAAATTCCATGAATGGTGGAAGGACAGGGCCATCCCGAAAACACGGCATGGCGCTAAAACTGCCTTGCAGAAACTCGGGTATTCCTCGACGGGCAGCGCGCTTGTCAACAATCTGGCGCTCAGCCTTTCGGATTGTTATTGGATCTGCCCGCGGGATGAAAGAGTCTCCTGGGCTGATGTGAACCTCTTCAAGAATGATTTTGTGGACACATTCGGGGAGATCACCATTAACTGCGACCACGTGGTCGATCTGCGGAGAGAGACCCGATTCAACTGCGCGACGTCTCAGGGAGAGCTTCAGAAAAAATGGTGCATTGCCGAAGACGGGCGGCGGTACCTGATCAAGGGCAATTACGGAGACTCCTATCAGCAGAGTCTGAACGAGGTGTTTGCTTCCACGCTGCATAAGCAGCAGGGGTTTGAGAGATATACTCCGTATACGCTTGTGAGGGTCACCGTCGACGGCGGCTTCGAAGGACTGGGCTGTATGTCGTACGATTTCTGCAGCGAGGAGATCGAGTGCATCAGCGCATGGGAGCTGCTGCAGACGGTAAAACTGCGTCAAAATGAGTCCTTTTATTATCCGCTGAAGGAGGTCTGTCTTGGGCTGGGTATGCCGGAACAGGAATTTACGGATTTCATCGATTATCAGATCATGACGGACTATCTCCTGACGAATACCGACAGGCATATGAACAACATAGCTGTCATGCGGCATCCGGACACGCTGGAATTGCTCGGTTTTGCCCCCATCTATGATTCCGGCAATTCCATGTTTTACAACGTGCCTTACTCCGGGCTGGTGAAAGTCCGCTTTAGCGAGATCAAAACGCACTCGTTCACAGCAAAGGAGGCGAAGCTCCTGCAATACGTTGCAAACCGCAACCTCGTTGATATCGAAAAGGCTTCGATAGATTTTTCCATCTATGAACAGGACGTTCCGGAAAGGCATATGCGTATTCCGAAACTGAAGGAACTGTACGAGAGAAAAATCGAGATGCTTTCCGTATTTCAGTCTGGAGTGGATATCTGGAGGAATTACCGCCATCGGTGAACATTTTTGCGGGATTTTCCGGCTTCGCATCAGCCATTTGACTGATGCGGGGCCGGTTTTTTTGTGCCATAATGAATAGTGGATCAGAAGGAGGGGAATGCCATGAATAAACGCCTGTTGTCCCTGCTGCTGTGCGCAGCGCTGCTCATCGGACTCTTTCCGGGCTTCGCGTATGCCAAGCCTGCCGAAAACTACATCCCTAAGGTAGAAGTTACGACCCCAGATCCCGACTATGAGGAGGAGATCCCCTACGGAAGCACTCACGCAAGAAGGCCGACAGTCAGCACGGCGCACGTGCATCTTGCGTCCTACGAATGGAAGGATCTGACCGAAAACCGCCTGACGGAGCCAGGAGAGATCTTCGAGGCCGAACATGCGTACCGCCTGACCGTAAAGGTCGTCGTGACCGACAGCACGTATTGCTTCGACGATCTTTATACGCTGTTCAAGATCAACGATTATAAGACGCTCACGATCGAGCATGGCAAGGACTACGCGGTCTTCTATCGCGATTTCAAGCTCGACAGCCAGCCCATCATCTATACGGTCAAGGCCGAGACCATAGAGCCGGTAAAAGGAGAGGAGATCCCCTTCGGCGTCTTTCACGCGAACAGGCCGGTCATCACCGAGGGTCTCGTGGACCTCATAGGCTATGAATGGTGGGACATGACCGAAGAGCGCAAGACGACGTCCGGGGAAACGTTCCAGGTGGAACACGAGTACCGCCTGGTCGTACAGGTCACGCGAAGCGATAAAAAGCATATTCTCGTGCCATTCGCCTATACGGCCAGTTTTATCAACAGTTACAGCGCATCGTATGCGACCGACAGTGAAAACAACAAGAATGTCATAACGTTTTATTTCGATTTCACAAAGATCTTCGGCCCGAACAAGATATCGCGGGTCGACATCACGAGCGTGAAGCCGCAGATCGGCGAGGAGATCCCCTACGGGATCGAGCACGAGAACATGCCGCAGGTGCTCACCGAGCGCACAAATCTCGTGACTTACGAGTGGAAGGACCTTACGACGAACCGCAACACGAAATACGGCGATACGTTCCTGGAGGGTCACCGCTACCGGCTGACCGTGCAGGTCCAGAAGTTCACGCTTGAAGACTACATTTTCGCGGATGACGCGCGGGGCTATATCAACGGGCTGCCCGCGGCGAAGATCGGCACCAACACCGACAGAGTCTTCACGTGTTATTACGATATTCCCATCATCATCGGTTCCGTGGCGGTCAGCGGGGTCGTTGAGCCTGCAGCGGACGCGTCCCCGGCTTACGATCTGCAACTCGAAGACCCTCTGCTTTACACTTTCGATACTTCCACGGACTACACCTACGGCGGCAGCTGGTATATGACGCATAGCGGCGTGACGTGGTCCAGACGCCGTCTCGGCGAGACCGAATTCATGGGGATCTCCTCCGGAATCCCCTTCGAACCGGTCAACTGGTATAAAGTCAC
>JAIKZT010000216.1 GCA_024682015.1 Clostridia bacterium | reverse complement strand
GGCGTGTACGCGCCTTCCGCGTCGGACACGGTGACCGTCATGATCAGCTCGTCGTTGACCGCGGGCGAATAGTCGATCCAGATCGAAACGACGCCCGCGGCGATACCGGGTTCCTCGCCCTGAGAAGGATCGGGGTCTTCGACGACCACGGGCTCCTTGCTGACGACCAGATCGATCGTGTCTCCCTCGTTCAGCGGCATGCCCGGAGTCGGGCTCTGACTGATGACGGTGTCCTCCTCCAAGTCCGCATTTTCAAGCGGGGTGACCTCGCCCAGCACCAGGCCGAGCTCCTCGATGGTCTTCTTGGCTTCGTCCAGGCTCATGCCTTCCACGTTGAACTGCGACAGGGATACTTCCTGCTGGCTTCCTTGGGAGACGACGAGGTTGACGACGCTGCCGGGCTCCATGGGCGTTCCCGCCACGGGGCTCTGGCTGATGACGCTGCCGCGGGGGACCGTTTCGCTGATCTCCTGCGTGATGGTGCCGACCGTAAAGTGGTACGTCTCGATGGTGGTCCTGGCGTTGCTGACGGATTTGCCGATGACGCTGGGGATCTCGCCGTTCACGACGCCCTTGCTGATGTTGACTTTGATGGTCTGGCCGCTCTTGATGGATGCGCCGGCGTCCGGCGTCTGGCTCAAGATGGTGCCGGCCGCATAGTCGGAGCTCTGCAGCTCCAGGTCCACTTCGATCTTCAGCCCCTGCGCCTCCAGCTGAGCGATCGCATCCTCCAGGCTCTTGCCTACGATGTTGGGCGCCTCGAGCTTGTCGCCCGGTTTGATCTCCGTCTGCTCTGCGGGCTGGCTGTCATTCAGGAAGTTCTTCACGAGGCCGCTGGCGGGCACAGCCAGCGCCAGAGCCGCCAGAATGAGCGCGACCCAGGCCCAGTTGAAGCGGCGGCGGGGTTTCTCTTCGCCGTCCGATCCATCCTCGCGGCTTTCGCCGGCGGCCGCATCGGAGCGGCCTGAGCGGGTCACCGCGGGAGCCTCCGCGCTGCTCTGGGAACGCCTCGAGAATTTGACGAAGTTCAGCGCCGTGATCATCTCGTCCGCGTTGCGGTAGCGCCCCGTCTGCAGCTTGTTGGTCGCCTTCATGAC
Source organism: Clostridia bacterium (assembly GCA_024682015.1). Classification (GTDB taxonomy): domain Bacteria; phylum Bacillota; class Clostridia; order Peptostreptococcales; family Anaerovoracaceae; genus RUG11894. The sequence goes on along the minus strand of JAIKZT010000216.1, from coordinate 3,385 downwards.
GATGTCCTCGAGATCCTGCGGGATGTCGGGGTTCAGCTTCGAAGGCGGGACCATCTCCTCGTTCATGTGCTTGACCGCAACAGCCACGGCTGTTTCGCCGTCGAACGGCACTTTGCCCGTGAGCATCTCGTACAGCACGATGCCCAGCGAATAGATGTCGGACTTCTCGTCCACGTAAGCGCCCCTGGCCTGCTCCGGCGAGAAATAGTGCACGGAGCCCATGACGGCTTCCTTCTGCTCGCCCACGAGCGTCTCGTTGTTCACGGCCTTCGCGATGCCGAAATCCGTGATCTTCGCGATGCCGTCCGCCGTGATCATGATGTTGTGGGGCTTGACGTCGCGGTGGATGAGCTGGTGCTTGTGCGCCATGGACAGCGCCGAGGCGACCTGCTTGGCGATGTCCGCCGCCTTGTACGGGTCAAGCGCGCCCTCTTCCTTGATGATCTCGGACAGAGGCCGTCCCTCGATGAGCTCCATGACGATGTAGTAGATGTTTCCCTCTTTGCCCACGTCGTAGACGTTGACGATGTTGGGGTGCACGAGGCCCGCCGCGATCTGCGATTCCCTGCGGAAGCTCTCGATGAACATCATGTCCTTCGTATATTCGGGCCGGAGGATCTTGATGGCGACGAAACGGGAAAGCAGTCTGTCCCGCGCCTTGAAGACGACGGCCATGCCGCCTTCGCCGATCTTTTCCAGCAGTTCGTATCTTCCCGCTAAAATTCTGCTGCCCATGTGTTATCCCCCTATCCTGATGCAAACCACGGATATATTGTCCTTGCCGCCCGCCGCGTTGGCCTCGTCCACCAGCGTCTTGGCAAGTTTGTGCATGGTCTTCGTTTCTGTCGCGATGCGCAGGATGCTGTCCGCGCTGACCTCGCCGTAAAGCCCGTCCGTGCAGAGAATGATGACGTCCCCCGGGCAGACTTCAAAGCGGTAAAAGTCCGGATTGATCGTGCTTTCGCCGCCGATGGCCCGCGTGATCATGTTCCGGTCCGGATGCGTGGCGGCCTCCTCCTTCGTGAGAAGCCCCGAGCGCATCATGTCCTGAACGAGCGTGTGGTCCTCCGTCAGCTGCCGCATGACGCCTTCCCGCACGAGATAGGCCCGGCTGTCGCCCACGTTGACGATGTAGCAGCCGTTCCCCTCCAGGTAACACAGGACTGCCGTCGTCGCCATGCCCGCATTATCGTCCTCTTCCATGGACTTGCTGTGCACGAGCTCGTTGGCGCCCGCAAAGCAGTCCAGGAAATATTTTCTCAGCTCCCGCTTGCTCTGCACTTCGGACACGGGGTTCAATGCCACGTACTGGGCCATGTACCCCACCGCCATGCGCGACGCCAGCTCGCCGGAATTGTGCCCGCCTACGCCGTCCGCGACGATGTAGATCTGCTGGCCGGGCATGACGAACAGAGCGTCTTCGTTGCCGCTGCGCACGTTGCCTTTGTCGGTTTTGAATCCAACGCTGATCATCGTATCTGTTTCCTCATAAAACCGTAATAAAAGCCGTCGCGTTTTCCTTCGCCAAGGAACGTCTGTTTTTCCTGAAGCAGTTCGAAGCCGCCGTCTGCCAGAAAAGCGCGCACGACCGCTTCGTTTTCCGCCGGGTTGACCGTGCAGGTGCTGTAGAGCAGGCTGCCGCCGGGTTTTACGCACGCGCCGCCCGTCCGCAGGATGGCAAGCTGCTTTTCGGGCAGGGCTCTCGCACCCTCTTCCCTCACGTTATAACGGATCTCGGGCTTTCGCCGCATGACCCCCAGACCGCTGCAGGGCACGTCGCACAGGACCGCGTCGAAGGCGTCCCTGTCCTCTTCGTCAGGCGGCAGGCTCGCGTCCTGCTGCCGCGTCCGTATGATCGCGATGCCGAGTCTTTCCGCTTCCTTTTCGATGAGGCTCAGCTTGTTTTCGCTGATGTCGCAGGAGAGCACTTCTCCCGCATTTTCCATGAGTTCCGCCATGGCGCAGCTCTTGCCGCCCGGCGCCGCACACAGATCGAGCACTCGCTGCCCGCTCCGGGGCGCCAGAACGCGCACGGCTTCCTGGGCCGATTCATCCTGCACGGAAACGAGCCCTTCGCGCCAGGCCGCGCTGTCCTCGAGGCTGCCCTTCGGCAGATCCGAAAGCCCGTCCGGACACTTCAGCGGGTTGACCCGCAGCGAAAGCGGCGGTTCCTCCAGACTCGCCTGCAGCATGGCCTCGGTCCTATCGCGGCCGTAGCTTTTCAGCCAGAGAGAAGCGATCCACGGGGCGACGGAATACCGCACGGACAAGTAGCCCGCGGGGCCGCCAGGACCGTCTTCCGCCGGAAACACGACGCAACAGCCATCCCGCTGGAAAGCGCGCAGCACCGCGTTGAGGAAGCCTTCGCGGCCCCTCATGAAGCTCTTCGCCAGCGCGACCGTCTCGCTGACAGCCGCGTGGGCGGGCACGCTGTCCTTTTGAAACAGCAGCTGGTAAAAGCCCATGCGCAGCAGCACCCTCTCCTTCGGCTTCAGGCCGGGCTTCTTCAAGAAGCGGTCGATCTGGGCGTCGAGCAGGATGCGGTTCTGCAGCACGCCGCGCACGAGCCTGCGCACGGCCGCGGGGCTTGCGCCCTTCGGATCCTTCAGCCGGCTGTTGAGCAGGATGTTGGAATAGGCGCCTTCCGTCTCCACGTCCTTCAGAATCAGGAAAGCCAGCCTTCGGGTAGCGTCCATCAGCGGCGGTTTCCTCTCATGGCCAGCATTCTCAGCAGGTTCGCGACGGACGTTGCAAGCGCCGCGAGATACGTGAGCGCGGCGGCATCCAGCACCTGTTTGGCGGCTGCATGCTCGCTGTCATCCACGAAGGCGCCCATGTTGTCGAGCTGCACCAGCGCCCTCTTGCTGGCATCCAGTTCGACCGGCAGCGTGACGAGATGGAAGATCACCACGCCCAGGAACAGGAAAATGCCCAGGTTGAAGAAGAAGTCGCCGCCGTTTCCCATGATCAGGCCCAGGATGAGCAGCGGCCAGGACAGCATGGAACCGATGTTGGCCACCGGCACGATGCTGTTGCGGAAGTTCAGCAGCGCATAGCCTTCCGCGTGCTGCAGCGCGTGGCCCGATTCGTGAGCTGCGATCGCGATGCTGGCGATGCTCGGCTGCTCGTAGACCGCCTGCGAGAGGTTCATCACGTGATGCTGCGGGTTATAGTTGTCGCTGAGCGTGCCGGCGATCTCCTGGATGGGGATGTTTCCAAGCCCGTTGGAATCCAGAATGTACCGCGCGGCCTGCGCGCCCGTGATGCGGCGGCCGTTTCCGACCTGCGCGTACGTCTGGTAAGCCCGCTGGACCTTCATCTGCGCATAGAACGACAGGATGATGGCCGGAATGAGGAAGATCATCGAAGTATAGTAGCCCATATA
>JAIKZT010000195.1 GCA_024682015.1 Clostridia bacterium | reverse complement strand
AAGGCGATGACGGACGCGTCCGTATGATCGTCCGTCCCTCTCAGGTAGACGACGCGCTCGTAGAGATCCGTGGCCGAGTTGTCGGTATGGAAGATCTCCGGCGCCTGATTATCGAAGCGCAGAGCGCTGTATGGTATCTTGATGCAGGTAAAGTTGTCGGCAGCAGCGCCCGTCTCCGCGGCCGCGTTGTCGACGCAGACGATGTACACGTCGCCCGCCAGTTCCTCCGTCAGGAGCACGTTGTTGGCCTGGATGGCCACGCCGTCCAGGGCGTCTCCGGTATCCGTGAAGCTCACTTCCGTCGGCTGTGCCGCGAAGGCCAGCAGCTTCCATTTGGAGTAGTCGGACGCGTTCAGCACGAGGTCGTAACCCTGCGCCCAGCCCGTCGTATCCTCCGAGAAAGCGTCCGTGATGGCGGCTTCATCCGCGGCGCCGTTGAAGGAATTGGCCTGGCTGAAAACGCCGCCCTGCATGGCCCAGATGGCCACGTGGTCGATGGAAGGCGCTTCCAAATCCACGTAGTCTGCCGCGTCGGGATCCGCCGCCAGGACGATCCCGTAATCGCTCAAGTTGCCGGTAATGGTGTAATCAGCGTTCGAGACCGCATCGTAATAGGCAAACGAGAAGTCGCCGGCATCTCCCGGCCGGATCACCAGGCTGTCGGGGCCGGACGGGCTGACTTCGCGGTCCGTGCGGTAATAGACTGTGACCGCGCCCGGGATCTCTCCGGTGGGCTGCTCGGGTGACCCTGCGATGAAGGCGTTCTGCAGCGAGCCAATGTACAGCCAGACCGTAGCCTCGGGCACAGGCTGAACGATGTTGGTCACGTGGATGTCGAGGACATCGGCAACGTCGTCGTACCAGTACCCTGCCGTTTGGCCGGGCTCAAAGCTGAAGATGCGGATCGTGCTGTTCTCTTCCGCCTCGATCGTAAGGCTCTTCTGCCCGTAGGCAAATCCCCAGCTTTCAGAAAGGTCTGGCTGGCCGAGCGAGGCGAAGCCGGCTGCCTGCGTGGCCGTGACCGCTACAGGCTCCGTCGTATGCTCCAGCGTCGAGAAGTCGAGCTGAATGCCGTAATCTCCGAATACGTCGGTGAGTTCAACGGTCTCTTCGTGCACCATGCCGAAGGGGTCGCTGTAGGAGATCTCCCATACGCCGTCGCAGGTGATGGGGAAAGCATCCGTCCATTCGAGCGCATAGCCGCTCGGATTCGGGCACATCCAGCTGGCGGACGGCCGCACCGGAGCGGAGAACGTGAGCTTCAGCGCCTTGTCGCTGCCGGAATCGACCAGCTCGGCGTTCGTCACGCGCAGCTCGGTCGCAGAGACCTGGTGCAGTTCCGCATAGTCTCCGCCATACGAGTTGCTGAAACAGTCCGTCGCAGCCAGGTAGAGTTCCAGATCCGTAAGGCCTTCCGCATAGGGGCTGATGTAGCCCCTGACGGTGACGTACAGTTCAGGCATGGTGTAATCCCCGCCCATCGGGTAGACCAGCTTTGTAGTGATCTCGTCGATGCCCAGAACGTTGGCCTCCACGGGAACAGTATTGGTGTACGTCTTCACTTCGAGTTCGTCGTAGCCGTCATCGATGATCTCGCTGGTGACTTCGCCAGTACACGGATAGATCCGTATTGGCAGGCTGGCGTGCTCATCGCCCAGGAATGCGTTGTATTCATCCGGAGCGAAGTAGAAGTTCAGATCCATGTACAGCTGCGGATCGGGGGCGAGATACAGCGAATCGTCGCCGACCACGAATTCCACCTCGAAGCGTCCATCGACTACGTCTACTTCGTAGGGATCGGCGTAGGCATACGCTCCATCCGCGTCCACGATCAGCGGACCGACGGTGCCGGCCCAGGTGAGGTTGCCGAAGCGGTCTCTGGCGTACACGCCGTAATACGGGAGCGGGCAGTGGTACAGGCTTGCCTGTTCCGTGGGAACGACAGCCGTATAACTGCCGTCATTCTCCTGCTCCATGAGAACGGGTTCCTCGTCCATGAAGCACACGTATCCGAGGCCGTTCTCATGGGGAACGCCCTGTACGCAGTAGAACGTGAGCCCAAGGGTGTTCTCCCCTTCGGCCGGGGTGTACGAGACCGTCAGTTCGCCGGGCCTTCCGTAAACCACGTTCAAGTCGCCTCTTCCTTCGGGCGAAGCCGTAACGGTTCCCTGAAGCGCCAGCGTAACGGGATGGATCGTCAGATACGTGATCTCGGAGCTTCTGCCGTTCACGTAGCGCACCTGAACGGCGATGCGGTTATCCACGTCCGGCTCGATGTAGAGCGGAGAGCCGATGTTGCTGTCAGACAGGATATATTGCATCCTCCCGCCCATGGAGAAGCCCAGCGAATGCAGGCCGCTGTCCCGGCCGGAGTAGAATATCGACCGGATGCCGTATTCTTCGTCATACTTGAAGCAGAAGCCGTTGGATACGTCCATATCCTCATACAAGTGCACCATGGGCTTGTCCGGATATGTCACGTTCCAGGCGATCACGTCGTACTGGCCGACGTCCCAGGAATTCCGCAGGGCGGGTTCGCCGTCCGCATCCAGGACCTGGAACATCATGTCCACAGAACCGACGGACGCCGGAACGTAGATCGTCTTGGAGGGGTCATAGTCGATCAGCATCTTCGGGAACGCGTCGGAGATGTCACAGCCGCCGTGAGAATCGAAGTAGGTATAGGGGCTGTAGCACAGCAGGCCGGGCACGACGGAGCCGGGCTCGGTTTTGTCGAGCATGTATTCAGTCGAGACATAACCTTCGCTCTTGGGCATCAGTTCCTTCACGAACGGATAGTCCGGGTTGGACTTTCTCGCCAGGATCAGCTGGATGCCGTTGTACCACGCGCCGCTGGCATACAGATCGGATGCGGGAAGCGTGATGGTCTGCTCTAAGCCGCTGCCGATGCTGCAGAGCCTGCGCTCTTCATAATTCGCAATGTTTCCGTAGCTCTGGCGCCCGTGGTACTCGTCGTAGCCGCCGGGAACGCCCGCGGTCCCCATCAGGGCGATGAAGGACCTGCTCCAGTCGATGTCGTCCAGGGCCCATTCCCAGCCCGCATTGGCGCGAATGTCGAAGGACACCTGATAGCCTTCCAACGTGCTGTTCAGCCAGTTCGAATTGCCGTCTCCGAGGTCATTCGGCTCCCCGGTGTAGACCCAGGGCCGGGCGTGGCGCCAGGTGTAGATCTCCTGATCCGCATCCGTTTCGATATCGAAGCCGAACAAGGCGTCGCTGTAGGGATACACGTTGATGGAGAACGCTTCTTCGGCGTAGCGCGAGGCGTTCTTATCGATCGTGAAGAAGATCGAACCCAAACCGCTGGTGGTCTTCGTGTAGGTGATCCCGGATTCACCGCCGGAATAGACGGAGACGTTCAGGACACCGTTGAACTTGTGCACACCGTCCCAGGAGTCGTAGACCAGCGCGTAATCGTTGCTGTCGCAGATCTTCCTCAGCTTCTGCGTGGAAGACGGTTTCAGCACCGCTTCCGCGCTGCCGTAGCTCAGCGCAGTGTCCGAGGAGACGATGGCGCCTTCCGGCACCTCGTACCAGGTAACATCCGGCGCGTTGAACGGGTTAAAGGCCGAACTGGCCACGACCTCGTCCGCGCCGAAGACCGCTACATAGTGCGTAGGCTCATCGCCCTTCTGCACGTCGATGACGATGAAATCCTTGGACAGGCCGCCGCCGTCTTCTTCGTGAGCCAGCTGGTACGTCATCGTCAGGCCCGCCGTGAGCGAGACGCCCGACGGATACGAGAGCGCGTACTGAACACCGGTCAGGTCGTAGCGGTACGTACCGCAGCAGGCGACGCCCTCGTTGTCGACGATGTCGCCGGCCTTGACCCACAGAGCCTTCTCGACGGAACTTTCGGACGCGACGGTGAACGCGGCTGAAGCCGTGAAGCTCTTAGCCGCAACGTCGAATCCGCCGATATCCGTCCAGCCCGCCGTCTCAGCTGTGACGGCCTCGTTCGGATCCGCCCACAGATAGGCGATGCTCTCCAGTCCGGCCAGGTCGCTGACCGTAAAACTGACTTCCATCGTGCCCGTGCCGCCGGCCGCATCGTACGAGCGGCTGACGTTTCCCGGCGTGACCGCCGGAGCGGACTCGTCGAGGACGACGCCTTCCAGCGGGGTCACCGTGCGCACGTGCGCGTTGCCGGCGTAGTCCTTCAGATTGAAGTCCAGCGCCAGCTGCAGGAAGTCGTAGTCGACGCCGTCCGCGAGCTTGACGTGCAGGTACTGCTCTTCGCCCGTCTGCATGAACCGCATGGGCGTTCCGGCGCCGCCGGCCTTCCACGGATCAGGCGTAAGCCCCGTGGCCGGCGCGGCGCTGTCCGACGTGACGGCGTACTGATAGGCATAGCCCGTGCCGTTCTCGCGGCCGGCGTCGTACAGCATGATCGTGCCGTAAAGCTCTCCCGCGCCGGAAATGGCGTCGGAGACCTTGAACCGCACGTAGAAGTCGCTGTTGGGTCCCATCTGGAACGCGGAGATATCCGTTGCATATGGGGCGTCCGTATCGATCTTGAGAGCTTTATCGAGCGGTTTGCCGCCGACGATGCTCACCACCTCGTTGCCCGCCTCGTCGCGCACGTTCGCGAAGTCGCGGAATTCTACCGTTTCGATGGCGATCTCCTTGCCGCTGCTGAGGGTCATCCCCTCCTCGATGGTGATAGGTTCCGTCGTGAACGTGGAGACCTTGCCCTTCGAGGCGCCCTTGCCGTATTCCGTGCCTATAGTCTCGGCGTCCACGTTTTTGCCCACCCTCGCCGTGGTCGTAACGGGATCGCCGCCTGCGGTGCGCAGGTTCGTGGTGATCAGCGCGCAGGGGCTGTACACGTCATACTCGATGACTTCGTTCATGAACAGCGTCATGGTGAAGCTGTCGCCATCGCCCATGTACAGGTCGCTCTCGTCGCGGTAGTTCGCATCCGAAGCCGCAACGCCGCGGTCTTCCTTCACGTCCAGATTGTTCATCTCTGCCGAAGCGACGGCTTCCGCCACGAACGGCCGCTGGCAGTCG
>JAIKZT010000188.1 GCA_024682015.1 Clostridia bacterium | reverse complement strand
TCTTCCTCGTTCAGCAGGATCGGGCGGATGGCCGCGTGCGGGCAGACGAGCGCGCAGCGGTTGCACTGCAGGCACTTCGTCGCGTCCCATTCGGGCAGGTTCACCGCCACGCCGCGCTTCTCGTACTTCGTGAGCGCGCTGGGGAACGTGCCGTCGGGCATGCTGAACTTGTCGTACATGGAGACGGGGATGTCGTCGCCTTCCTGGCGGTTGACGGGGATCACGACTTCCTGCACGAAGGCGGGTAGGTGGGAGTTGTCCGCGGGAACGACTTCGAGATCCGCCCAGGCGGCCGGGATGTCGATCTTCACGAGGCCGTCAACGCCCATGTCGACCGCCTTATAGTTCTTTTCGACGACGTCCAGACCCTTCTTCAGGTAGGTCTTCTTGATGGCGTCCTTCATGTAGCCCAGCGCGTCCTCCATGGGGATGACGTCCATGAGCTTGAAGAACGCGGACTGCAGGATGGAGTTCGTCCGGTTGCCCAGGCCGATCTCCGCCGCCAGGTCGACCGCGTCGATGATGTAGAACTGCGCGTGCTTCTCGGCCAGGCCCTTCTTCAGGTCGGCCGGGAGCCTGTCTTCCAGTTCCTCGGGCTTCCACTGGCAGTTCAGCAGGAACACGCCGCCGTCCTTGAGGTCCTTCGTGAGGTTATACTTGTGGACGTAGGTCTGGTTGTGGACCGCGACCAGGTCCGCGTTGGAGACGTAGTACGGCTGCTTGATAGGCGTGTGGCCGAACCGCAGGTGGGACTGGGTGAGGCCGCCGCTCTTCTTGGCGTCGTAGGCAAAATACGCCTGCGCGTACATGTCGGTGTTGTTGCCGATGATCTTGATGGAGTTCTTGTTCGCGCCGACCGTGCCGTCCGCGCCCAGGCCCCAGATCTTGCAGGACGTGCAGTCGTCCGGCGTGATGTCGATGGGTTCGCCTAAAGGCAGGGACAGGTGGGTGACGTCGTCCACGATGGAGATCGTGAAGTTGTCCTGCGGGCATTCCTTGGCCAGGTTGTCGTACACGGAGATGACGTGCGCCGGCGTGGTGTCCTTGGAGGACAGGCCGTAGCGGCCGCCCACGATGATGGGCGCCTTCTTGCCGGACATGTGGTACGCGTTGACCACGTCCAGATACATGGGTTCGCCGATGGAGCCGGGTTCCTTCGTCATGTCGAGGACCGCGATCTTCTGGCAGGTTTCGGGAATGGCGGCCAGGAAGTGCTTCATGGAGAACGGTCTGTACAGGTGGACGTTGACCATGCCGACCTTGCGGCCATTGGCGTTCAGGTAATCGCAGACCTTTTCCAGCGTATCGCAGACGGAACCGTTCGCGATGACGACCTCGGTCGCATCGGGTGCGCCATAGTAGTTGAACAGCGTGTAATTCCGGCCGGTCAGTTTGTTGATCTCGTTCATGTACTCCTCGACGATGCCGGGGACCGCGTCGTAGAAGCGGTTCTGAGCCTCTCTGCCCTGGAAGTACAGGTCGGGGTTGATGGTCGTGCCGCGGATGCAGGGATGTTCGGGGTTCAGGGCGTTCTTGCGGAACGCGTTGACCGCATCCATGTCCACGAGCTTCTTCATGTCGTCGTAGTCGAGGCACTCGATCTTCTGGATCTCGTGGGACGTTCTGAAGCCGTCAAAGTAGTGCAGGAACGGCACTCTGGACTTGATGGCGGACAGGTGGGCCACAGCGCCCATGTCCATGACTTCCTGCGGATTGGCAGAAGCCAGCATCGCGAAACCGGTCTGGCGGCAGGCCATGACGTCGGAGTGGTCACCGAAGATGGACAGGCCGTGAACGGACAGGGAACGCGCGGACACGTGGAACACGCCGGGGAGCAGCTCGCCCGCGATCTTGTACATGTTGGGGATCATCAGAAGCAGGCCCTGGGAAGCGGTGTAGGTCGAGGTGAGCGCGCCGCCCTGCAGGGAGCCGTGGACCGCGCCGGCCGCGCCGGCTTCGGACTGCATCTCGACCACCTGGACCTTCTGGCCGAAGATGTTCTTGCGGCCTTTGGCGGCCCACTCGTCCACCATTTCAGCCATGGGGGAGCTGGGCGTGATCGGGAAGATACCGGCGACTTCGGAAAACGCGTACGAGATGTACGCTGCCGCGGTATTTCCGTCCATTACGTCGAATTTTTTAGCCATTGTTTTCTCCTTAAATCTCGCGTATTGATTTGCGGGTCCTGTCGCCAGGGCACCATCCGCCTGCAGGTTTTCGGCAGCGGGCCCTCCCTGGCACCATCCGCAAAGCTTTACAAACTTTCTGTATTAAATGGATCTTCTCCAGTTTAATCGTTTATCAGGCTTTTAGATCGTCTTCATGAAGCGTTCGAGCCTGTCGAGGCCGTCGGCGATGTTCTCATCGTTCGTCGCGTAGCAGAAGCGGACGAAGCCTTCGCCGCCTTCGCCGAAGCCGACGCCCGGGATGACCAGCATGTGCTCCTGATCGAGCAGCTTGGCCGCGAACGTTCTGGAATCGAGGCCGGTCTGCTTGATGTTGGCCATCAGGTAGAACGCGCCGGCGGGATCCTTGCAGGTGATGCCGGGGATCTTGTTGATGCCTTCCACGAGCAAGGCCTTTCTGTGTCTGTACAGGGCCTTCATGTCCTCGACGCACTGCTGGCTGGAGGTCAGCGCCGCGACGCCGCCCCACTGGACCGCGGTAAAGACGGAGGAGAACACGTTCTCGAGCAGCATGATCATCTTGGCGATCATGTAGTCGGGGCCGGCCGCGTAGCCGAGCCGTGCGCCGGTCATGGCGTAGGTCTTGGAGAAGCCGTCCACGATGATGGTGCGCTCCTTCATGCCGGGGAAGGACGCGATGGAGACGAAGGGCTTGCCGGTCCAGTTCAGCTCTCTGTACATCTCGTCGGTGATGCAGAAGATGTCGTTCTCGACGCAGATCTCAGCGAGAGCCTTCATATTCTCGTAATCGGCGACGCCGCCGGTCGGGTTGGACGGGAAGTTGATCAGCATCAGCTTCGTCTTGGGGGTGATGGCCGCGCGGACCGCTTCGGGATTGAACATGAAGCCGTCTTCCTCGAAGATCTTGACCCGCACAGGCTTGCAGCCCAGCATGATGATCATGCCGTCGTAGGCCGCGTAGCAGGGGTCGGAGATGATGACTTCATCGCCGATGTCCAGAGCCGCTTCGAGAGCCAGCAGCAGCGCGGAGGTGCCGCCGATGGTGACGACCATCTCGTTGATGCCGTAGTTCAGGCCTCTTTCGGCGTAGGACTTGGAGATGGCTTCCCGCAGGGGCAGGATGCCGGTGTTGGGCGCATAGAAGGATTCGCCTCTGTCCAGGGATTCCTTCATGGCGTCGGTGATGTGCTTCGGGGTGACGAAGTCGGGCTGGCCGAAGCCGAAGCTCAGCACGTTGTCGTACTGGTAGGACATGCCGACGAACTCGCGGATGACCGATCTCGGAGTGTTGGCACTCTTTTCAGACATGAAATTTCTCATAATGTGGTTGCCTCCTTATTGAATGGGGGTATGTAACGCTCCCTGAGCCTGTCGAAGGGAGTTGACAACTGTTTTATTTCTCGATCCTGGCGATCTTCTTGGCCAGCTTCTTCTTGGCCTCCATGTTGCCCTGGCGCGCGATCATGATGCGCTGCGCCTGCGGGGAACCGGCGCCGTGCAGGGATTCGGTGCGATAGCCGACCGCCGAGGATCCGAGGCAGATGTTCTCCAGGAAGCGGAGGATGCGCATGCGGTCCATGGTGTCGACGTCGTCCTTCGTGCCCAGCAGGGACGTGCAGAATTCGCCGAGGGTCTCGCCGTTCTTGCCCACGACCAGGTCGGACTTGAAGTCCTTCTCGGAGGGCATGGTGACCATCAGGCCGCCCGCGATGTCTTCGGCCAGGCGCGCGATCTCGTAGGGGAAGCGGGTCACGTTCTGCTTGCAGACATTGGCCTCGAGCAGGTTGATCTCGTAGTTGCCGGCCTTGGTCGGATGGCCGTCCGCGGAGCAGGCGATGCCGCAACAGTACATGGTCTCGTTGAGATGGGTCATCTCGACGAGCTTATCCTTGACGGCGGAAGCCTTCTCGCAACCGTTGTATTCCGCGGCCAGAGCGGCGGCGCCGATGATGACGTCGCCCACGCCGACCTTGCAGCCGCCGTAGCTCTGTCTGTGATAGCCGGCGAAACGCTCCACCAGCATGCCGGCGAACTCGGTCTCGCCGTTCATGAAGATATATTCGTTGGGGATGAAGACGTCGTCCAGGATGACGAGCGCTTCCTGGCCGCCGTACTGCTTGTTGCCCAAGTCGACGTCCGCGCCGTCCTCGAGCTTGCGGGTGTCGCAGGACTGCCGGCCGTAGACCATGAACAGGCCGTCCGCGTCGGACGGGCAGGCGAAGCACAGGGCGAAGGCCTTGTCTTCGGGCTTCATGGAGATGGTCGGCATGAAGATGTGCCAGTGGGAGTTGACGGAACCGGTCTGGTGGGCCTTGGCGCCTCTCACGACGATGCCGTCCTCGCGGACTTCCTTCACGTGCACGTACACATCGGGATTCGTCTGCTGGCTGGGGCTCTTGGAGCGGTCTCCCTTGGGGTCGGTCATGGCGCCGTCGACGGTGAGGTCGTTATCCTGGACCATGATCAGGAACTTCTTGAACCGCTCGTGGTAATCGGTGCCGTACTTCTCGTCGATCTCGAAGGTCGTGGAATAGACCGCGTTGAACGAGTCCATGCCCACGCAGCGCTGGAAGCAGCTGGCCGTTCTCTGGCCGAGCATTCTCTGCATCTTGACCTTTTTGCACAGGTCGTCCGTGCTCATGTGGATGTTGGCGAAGCGGTTGATCTTGTGGCCGGTGAGGTTGCTCGTCGCGATCATCAGGCCTTCTTCGCCGGCTTCGGCAGCCGCGTCGTAAGTCGCCGCCACGCAGTTGATGGACGGACGGATCATCGGGTGATCCACCCAGTTCTCGATGCGCTCTCCGAACATGTAGACCTTGGTGTTCAGCTTGCGCAGAGATTCGATGTACTGTGCTCCTGTCATTAATGCCATTGGGTTTTCCTCCGTTTTATTTGAATAATAACTGTCGGTTTTGCTTATGCGTTCTTTAATGAATGCAAAGGGCGTGCCAGTTTTCGCGTGACCCGCGCAAAAAAATCCCGCGCGATTTCGGACAGGAAACAGGCCGAAACTTCGGATAACGGGCGGGTTTGGGGGAGATTCGGAGCGATCCCGGTTTCGGCCGGGCGCCAGGCGAACCGCAAATACAACTCATTGAACCGTTTTCGGTTCTATGCTATACTGAAATCGCACGCTGGCAGGCTCAGCGCGCCATGCCACATATTGCTGAAGACCATACATTTTTACGAGGGTCACCCCATGAAACATCTGCAATACTCCTTCCTGATCGACCGCAGCGGCACGCTCATCCCCTGCGATACGGCGTCCGAGGAATTTCTCGCCGGCATCGACGAGGCCTCGTTTCAGTCGCACGTCGAGAGCCTCGAGCTCAACACCGCCAACCTCGCGACGACCATCCTGCTGAACCACACCAGCTACACGCTGCGGCTCGTGCCCGTGTCCGCCGTGCGCAGCGCGGCCCACGCCCGCGTGCTCGACAACTGGAACGGCGCCTACATCGCCGTGCTGCAGGATCAGGTGTCGCTGTCCTCCGTCCTCTACACGCTCAGCAAGAGCGCCGGCGCCGAGGACGTTACCGCGGACATGTTCGAGGATTACGACACCGGTATCTACGTAACGCGGGCCGACGGCGTATCCATGTTCATCAATTCGCGCTACGAGGAGATCACCCAGATCAAGCGCGAGCAGGCCGTTGGGCAGACGATCTTCACCCTGCACAGCCAGGGCATGTACATGCCGCTCGTTACGCCGGTCATTCTGCGGATCAACAAGGAATACACCGTGCTGCAGGCCTTCGCCGGCGGCCGCTACGGCATCATCTCCGGCACGCCCATCTACGAGCCCGGCGGCAAGCCCTACTGCGTGCTCATCTGCGTGAACCAGCTCGAAGAGAAGGCGCTGCGCATCATCGAGGGCAGCCTGCCACCCAAGACCATGTCCCGCGCCAGGAGCGCGCAACTGGAGTACCTGCAGGAGACGCCCGTGGACATCATCGCCGAAAGCAGCGCCGTGCGGCAGGTGCTTCAGGATTCGCTGCGCGTCGCGCACTACGACGTGCCCGTGCTGCTCCTGGGCGAATCCGGCACCGGCAAGGAGATCTTCGCTTCCATCATCCACTCGTCCGGTGCGCGGCGCTACGAGCCCTACGTGACGATCAACTGCTCCGCCATCACGGCAGGCCTGCTCGAAGCCGAGCTGTTCGGCTACATGCCCGGCGCGTTCACCGGAGCGCTCGCCAAGGGCAAGCCCGGCTTCTTCGAAGTCGCCTCCAAAGGCACCATTTTCCTCGACGAGATCGGCGACATGCCGCTCGAATCGCAGGCAAAGATCCTGCGCGTGCTGCAGGACGGCCAGTTTTACCGGGTCGGCGGGGTCGAACCCATCCGCACGAACGCGCGCATCATCGCCGCCACGAACCGCAATCTGAAGGAGATGGTCGAAGCCGGCGCGTTCCGCCGCGACCTGTATTACCGCCTGAACGTGATCCCCATCACCATGCCCCCTCTGCGCGAGCGCAGGGAGGACATCGCGCCGCTGCTGCTGCATTTCCTGTACGTGTTCAACCGCCAGTACGGCACGAACAAGCGCTTTTCCGAGGATCTCATCGAACTGCTGACGGACTACGCCTGGCCCGGCAACGTGCGCGAACTGAAGAACCTCGTGCGGCGTCTGATCATCATGAGCACGGGCGACGAGATCCAGCC
>JAIKZT010000151.1 GCA_024682015.1 Clostridia bacterium | reverse complement strand
TGGCGGTCGAGACGGGCTTCATCGAGATGATTCTGTTCAGCATCAATCCGGCGTTTGATATGCGTCCGGCCATCGACGATATCGATGCGCTGTTCGAGGGGTATGAGCAGGAGTCTCTGTCCGGGATCGATCCGGAGCGCGCTGCGTTCTACCGGCTGTGCGAAGAGAAGGGCGTCGGCCTGACGGTCATGAAGGGGTTCTTCGGAGGCAGGCTGTTCGACGAGACCCGCTCTCCGTTCGGCGTGGCCTTTACGCCCGCGCAGCTGATCCACTACGTACTCACGAGACCCGGCGTCTCCTCCATCCTCTGCGGCTATGACACGAAGGAGCAGGTGGACGCGGCCGTACGCTACGAGACCGCGTCCGAAGAGGAAAAGGACTATGCGATGCTGCTGGCGACAGCCCCGCTGCACGCAAGCAGCGGACAGTGCACCTACTGCGGACACTGCAAGCCGTGTCCCGTAAACATCGACATCGCCATGGTGAGCAAATTCTACGATCTTGCCGCGGCGCAGGGCAGAGTTCCGGAGAGCGTCCGGGAGCATTACAGAGCGCTTGGCGTCACCGCCTCCGACTGCGTAGGCTGCAGGAGCTGCGAATCCAGATGCCCGTTCGGCGTGAAAGTCGCGGATCGAATGGCTGCGGCCGCCGAACTCTTCGGATTCTGAACCGGGATCCGGGAAAGACGGCAGACGGGGGGCTTAAAGTGAAGATATCGGCAAAAAGAAAGATCGTATCCATTCTGCTGAAATGCGTCACTGTGCTGTCTGCGGTCATCGGGACGGTTATGAGCGCGCTGGCCGGAAGCCGTTCGTTCATGGGCGGCAAAAGCGTTTTTATGTACTTCACCATCCAGTCCAACATCGCGATCGCCATCGTGTGCGCAGTCGGACTGATCCTGCTGCTGCGTCAGGGACCGGTTTCACGGCCGTGGTATGCCGTCAAGTACGTCATGACGGTGTCGATCACGCTCACAGGCATCGTGTTCTGCTTCGTCCTCGCGCCTACGATGGGAAAGCACGCCTGGAACGTGCAGAACGTGCTGACCCATGTCGTCGTACCTGTCGCCGCGATCGCGGACTATTTCGTGACGGGCGTCTGCGGCCGCCTCCGGAAGCGCAGTGTCTTTCTGGTCACGCTGCCGCCGCTGGCCTATGCGATCTACGCGGGGATAGGGTATATCCGCGGATGGCAGTTCGCGCCCGGCGTCCGGTATCCGTATTTCTTCCTGAACTGGGGGAGTCCCGCCGGCGCCTTTGGGTTTTCCGACCGGCTGCCTTTCATGGGCTGCGCATGGTGGATCCTGGCGCTGCTGATCGGACTGATCCTGGTGGGGTATCTGTATCTGGCGGTCGTTGATGCGCTCCGGAGAAGATCGGAACGGTAGGATCCTGCGTGCGCGCAGGTCGCCGAGGCAGGCGCCGTGCTGACGGAAACCGGCGAAAAACATGGCCGGCGCACTTGCGAAATGACGCTGACGATTCTATAATGAAGTCGAAAGACGGTCATGCGATGGCCGCGAAAAGATATGGAGGTGCGATCATGTCAAACGTCGCGAAGGTCTGTGAGTTTCTGGATAAGGCGAAAGTGTTCTATTTTCTGACGACCGACGGGGATCAGCCCAAGGGGCGTCCTTTCGGGTTTCGCCTGGTGGACGGGGACAGGCTGTATTTCGGATGCGGCACGTTCAAAAACGTTTTCCGGCAGCTGACCGAGAATCCCAAGGTGGAAGTGCTTGCGATGGCCGGCAATGAATTCATGCGCTATGACGGAATCGCGAAGGTCGTCAAGGACGAGGCGCTGCTGGCCAAGGTCCGCGAGGCATCGCCCCAGCTCATGGCGATGTACGACAAGAACGGCTGGGAGATGGGCCTGTTCTATCTGGAGAACGGCCACGCCGAAATCCGCGGCATGATGGAGCTGAAAGAAGAGTTCGACGTCTGAGCGTCGGGAATACCGCCTGCCCTGCGTTTCGCAGGGCGGGCGTTTTTTATCTGTTCGCGGGCCTGAGAGCGGATCGCGATTGATTCCGGCCGCGGATTCCATTATAATGTGTATCAGAAATAACCCGAAGGGAGTTGCGCGTATGTATTACAAAGAGATCGCAGGCGTTAAGGTTTCCGCTCTGGGCATGGGCAATATGCGCCTGCCGACCGTCGACGGGCAGGAGAACCGCATCGAGAAGGAGAAGGCGCGGGAGATCATCGATTATGCCATGAGCCACGGGATCAACTACTACGACACGGCCTACCGCTACCACGGCGGCGAATCCGAGCGCTTTATCGGCGAAGCGCTGAAAAAGTACCCGCGCGAGAGCTTCCTGCTCGCCAGCAAGTTCCCCGGGCACATGATGGTCAAGAAGGAAGGCGGCGTCGTGGGCTTCACGAGCGGTCTGGCCGGATGGCCGGACAGCACGGTCGAGGGCGTGTTCGCGGAGCAGCTTGAAAAGTGTCAGGTGGACTACTTCGATTTTTATCTGCTGCATAACGTCAACGAAAAGTCCCTTGCCATCTATGACGACGAAGAACTGGGCGTCGTTGCATTCGTTGAGAGGATGAAGGCTGAAGGCAAGATCCGGCATCTCGGCTTCAGCTCCCATGCCGTCTCACCGGCGACCATCGACGATTTCCTGACAAGACATGAGGGCGTCTTCGACTTCGTGCAGATCCAGCTCAACTATCTGGACTGGAAGCTGCAGGACGCCAGAGGCAAGTACGAGGTCATCACGAAGCACGGACTTAAGGTCGTGGTCATGGAAGGCGTGCGCGGCGGAAGGCTCGCGCAGCTTCCCGAGGCGCAGACCGCCAGACTCAGGGAAGCAAGAGCCGGGGATTCCGCAGCCCGCTGGGCGTTGCGCTGGCTGCAGAGCCTGCCGGAAGTGGCAGTCGTGCTTTCCGGCATGACGACGCTGGAGCAGATTCAGGAAAACGTCGAGACCTTTGCCGCGCCCGATCCGGTCAGCGAGGCGGAGAAAGCGATGCTGGCGGAGGTGGCGGATTCCATGCTCAGCTGGGTGCCCTGCACGGGCTGCCGCTACTGTACGGAGGGATGCCCGATGGAACTGGAGATCCCGAAGATCATTGCGGCCTACAACGGAGTGAAGAACGGAGACTTCATGGCGCGCTATGATCTGGACAGGGCGGGCGAGGCTATGGACGCGAGACGATGTGTCGGGTGCGGCGCCTGTGCCGGCATCTGTCCGCAGGGGATCGCCGTCCCGGAGATCATGGAGGAGCTGCCGCAGCTGATGAAGGCGCCGCGGCGCTGAGCGGACAAACCGGAGGAGGAGATCCTTGAAAGAACGTAACGCGCTGCTGCGCGCAGGCTGCGTCATTGCCGCACTGCTGCTGGCCTGCCTGCTGAGCGGCTGCGGCGCAGAGAAAGCCGGGATCACGTCGATCGAACAGCTCGGCGAGGCCGGACGAAGGATCGGCGTCAATGACGACACAGACGATGACAAACTGGTGGCGCAGCGGTTCCCCGGAGCGTCGATCGTACACTACAGAGACGCCATCGCCGCCTACACCGCGGTAAAGCAGGGCAGGCTCGACGCTTTCGTATACGCCGAGCTCATGATGGAGACGGCCATACGAAACGGGATGGAGGGCGTCCGGATCCTGGACGAGACGCTGGGCGAAAGCTATACCATGGCGGTCGGCGTATCCCCGAAGGCGGGGATCCCCGGGCTGAAGGAGAAGATCGACGACTTTCTCGGAGAAATACAGGCAGACGGCACGCTCGATGAGATGCGTGCGCGCTGGCTCGTGCGCAGAGAGCAGACGATGCCGGAGATCGAGGCGGCGGAAAACCCCGGTCTGCATCTCGTCGTCGGCACCTCAGGCACGAGCGAGCCCTTCACCTTCTATGTCGGGAATGAGCTGCGGGGCTTCGACATAGAGCTCGCCGAGCGCTTCGCGGCATGGCTCGGCGCGTCGGTGGAGTTCAAGATCTACGACTACGGCGGGATCGTAGCCGCAGCGCAGAGCGGCGACATCGACTGTATCTTCGCGGCACTGTTCGTCACGCCCGAGCGCGAGGAGGCGCTGCCCTTCTCCGAACCGACCTATGTCGAGAAGATCGCCGTCATGGTGCGCGGCAGCGCAGAGGCACCGGATGCCTCCGGACAGGGCGGGGAGGGCTTTCTTTCCGGACTGTTGGCCAGTTTCGAGAAGACTTTTATCCGGGAGAACCGCTGGAAGATGTTTCTGGAGGGCGTCGGTACGACGCTGCTCATCGCGGCGCTGTCCATCGCACTCGGCACGCTGCTCGGCTTCGGCGTGTTTCTGCTCTGCCGCAGGGGCAGCCCCGTGGCCAATACGATAACGCGCTTCTTCGTCTGGCTGGTGCAGGGCATGCCCGTGGTCGTGCTGCTCATGATCCTGTACTACATCGTATTCGGCGGCTTCGACGTCTCCGGCACCGCGGTTTCCGTAGTGGGTTTCACGCTGATCTTCGGCGCGGCGGTATATGAGATGGTCAGGGCCGGCGTTGCGACGGTGGACCGGGGCCAGACCGAGGCGGCCTATGCGCTGGGCTACACCGGCCGGCGTGCGCTTTTCCGCGTAGTGCTGCCGCAGGCGCTTCCCCACATCATGCCCGCGTACCGGGCGCAGATCACGGCGCTGATCAAAGCTACGGCAGTCGTAGGCTACGTGGCGGTGGAGGATCTCACCAAGATGGGCGACATCGTACGCAGCCGGACCTACGACGCCTTCTTCCCGCTGATCGCCGTGGCGGTCGTCTACTTCATCCTCGCGGCGGTCCTGACCTTCCTCGTAAATCGGATCGAGCCGCGCTTCGACCCGCGGCGCAGATCGCAGGGGGAGATTCTCAGGGGGGTGGACACAGAATGATCGAGCTGATCCATCTCGAGAAGAAGTACGGAGAAGCATCGCCGCTCCGGGATGTGAACGCCGTGATCCGCGACGGGGACGTGATCTCCGTCATCGGCCCGTCCGGCACCGGAAAATCCACGCTCCTGCGCTGTATCAACATGCTCGAACGGCCTACGGGCGGGCGCATCCTGCTCGACGGCGAGGATATCACGGCGCCGAAGTACGACCTGACGCAGGCGCGGCGAAGGATGGGCATGGTCTTCCAGTCCTTCAATCTCTTCGGGCATCTGACCGTCATAGAGAATCTGATGCTCGCGCCCGTGGACATCCTGAAGAAATCAAGGCAGGAGGCCTACGACACCGGCATCGCGCTGCTGCGACGCGTCGGACTCGCAGGTCGCGAACTGCAGTATCCGGAGCAGCTTTCCGGCGGGCAGAAACAGCGCGTGGCCATTGCCCGCACCCTTGCCATGGATCCGGACGTGATCCTGCTCGACGAGCCGACGAGCGCACTCGACCCGACGATGGTCGGGGAGGTCCAGACCGTCGTCCGCGACCTGACGCAGACGGGCAAGACCATGCTCATCGTCACCCATGAGATGTCATTCGCCCGAGCGATCAGCAACCGGGTCTTCTATATGGACGGCGGAGAGATCTGCGA
>JAIKZT010000146.1 GCA_024682015.1 Clostridia bacterium | reverse complement strand
CGACGCCCAGATGGAAAAATACATCAAGGACATCGACAAGCACCGCCAGAAATACTACGAGCACTACACCGGACGCCGCTGGGGCATGATCAGCAACTATCACCTCTGCATCTGGGCCGACAACGTGGGCTCCGACGGAGCGGTGCAGGTCATCCTCAACTATCTGGAGCAGATGGACAAATATCAGAAATAAGGGCCTGGCCCAGACAAACGGAACGCTTCGCCCGCCGCGAGGCGTTTTCCTTATGGCGCGGCGAAGAGGCCGCAGGCGGAGGAGAGTGTCTATGAATACGTTTGTATGGAAAGAATCGTCGCTGCAGAGCGGCCGGCTGAGCAATGTCTGCTGGGATGAACCGCGCAAAGCGCTTGTTCTCGCAGGACCGCTGGAAGGCGTGCTCCTGCTTGACCCGTTCGAAACGGTCGAGCCGTTCAACGACCTGGTCGCGTCCTGGAATGCCGATACTCCGGCCGGCACGGAAGCAGAGATATACGCCCGCCTGCTCGTGGATGGCCGCTGGAGCGCCTGGATGAGCTGGGGCCGCTGGGGGGCTCACATCCAAAGGGCCTGCCCCGATCAGGAGGACGATCTCGTATGGGCGAACTCGTACCGCGACGGCGGAGACAGTTCCGTCAATGTCAAGCATGGAAAGGCCGCGCGGGCGTTCCAGCTGAAAGCCGTGCTGCGCGCCGGGGTGGGCGCGAAAGCCATGCCTTCCCTGTCCCTGCTGGCCGCGACCTGGAAGAACACGGACGATCCGGCCTGGCGCGAAAAACTCGAAGCGGAGGGCGGCAAAGACATGGGCGCCCTGCCCGAGCGCATGCTGCTCGACACGCCCGTCATGTCGCAGAAGAGGCGGGATCCGGACTATGGCGGGGTCATCTGCTCGGCTACGTCCATCGCCATGCAGCTGAACCACTGCGGCCTCGACGTGCTGCCCGAGGAGACGACGTTCCTGTGCCAGGACTACGGCTTCGGCGGCACGGGCAACTGGAGCTTTACGACTGCCTGCGCCGGCGCGTACGGCATGGAAAGCTATGCCCGCTACATGGGTTTCGCGGGGCTGAAGGCGGAGCTCGCCGCGGGCTACCCCGTCGGGCTTTCCGTCAAGTACAGCTGGCGCGACGACATGGACGTGCCCCAGCTGACGAATTCATCCGTTACGACGCACGGCCACCTGATCGTCTGCACGGGCTACTTCTACAGCGAAGAGCTCGGCGAGACGGTCTATTACGTGAATGACCCGGCCGGCGGCTTCGATCTGGCCTGCGGCCCGCGCGAATACCGCGAGAGCCAGCTGAGCCAGGCCTGGCTGCGCCGCATGGTCTACCTGTGCCACGAACGCGCCGTCCCCGCGGGTGACCCGCCCATGCGCCGCATCGAAGCGCAGTTGGTGCCTGCGGGTAAGCCCGGTTTTTACGACCTGCTGGCGGACGGGCAGCCTGTGCGGCCCTCCATCGACTTCCTGCGCGACAAGCGCCGCATCTTCGGCGGCCATGGCACGATCTACTGGTACATCGAGGACGAGCTGAGTGAACTCGCCGAGGGTCCCCGCCGCTGCACGGCGAACCACGTCTTCCACTTCGAAGGCGTGCTGGTGACGCCGGAGGGGCGGATCTGGTCGGAAGGCGACATGTTCGGCCGCCTGAAAGCCAGGGGTAAGGCCATCGTGTTCGGACTCGTGGAGAATACGGGGTTTCACTACATTGCAAGGCTGTGATGCACGGCAGCCGCGCAGCTGTGTTTCCCGAAATGAAAAGGATGCCTTGCCGGGCATCCTTTTTTCGTGGGACAGAGAACCGTCCCCCTGTGTCATTTGGGACAGAGAACCGTCCCCCTGTGTCACGCGATGCCCTTCACCGGGTAGTCCTGCGCCTCGACGGCTGCCTTCAGCACGTCGTCGGGCACGTCCTTGCTGAGGGTCACCACCGCAGTGCCGGCTTCGTGGCTGGCGACAGCGCTCTCCACGCCGTCGATCGCCTCGAGAGCCTTCTTTACGCGCGCCTCGCAATGCATGCACATCATGCCTTCCACCGTTAATGTCTTCGTCATGTTTCTTTCCTCCTCGATCGCTTCGTGATCCGTAAAATCGGCGATTTCCGCCGTTTTTTGAACTGCAATGATATCTTTATCACCCGCGGGTACTTCTGCCCCTCTACGGCTGCGCCTGCCCCCTTCAGACGGCTTGTGGATGTCGACCAGGTTCAGCCGCAGCGCGTTCATGCAGACGCAGAAAGATGACAGGCTCATGGCTGCCGCGCCGTACATGGGCTTCATGGCGATGCCGTACAGGCCCATGGCCAGCGGGATGCAGATGGCGTTGTAGAAGAACGCCCAGAACAGGTTCTGGTGGATGTTGCGGATGACCCGCCGCGATAGCCTTACCGCAGCCGCCGCGTCCAGCAGAGAATTCTTCATCAGCACGACGTCCGCCGCGTCGATGGCCACATCCGCCCCCGCGCCGATGGCCAGCCCTGTATCCGCCGTCGTCAGGGCCGGCGCGTCGTTGATGCCGTCCCCGACCATGATGACCTTCCCGGACTTCTTCAGATCCTCGATGACCTTCGCCTTTTCCGATGGGAGCACGCCCGCGATGACCCTGTCCACGCCTGCCTGCTCGCCGATGGCCTTCGCCGTCCGTTCGTTGTCGCCGGTCAGCATGACCACGTCCAGCCCCATGTCCCGCAGCTGTTTCACCGCTTCCCGCGAATCCGCCTTGATGGTGTCTGCCACGGCGATGAGCCCCAGCAAGGCGTCGTCTTCCGCGAACAGCAGCGGCGTCTTGCCCTGCAGCGCCAGCGCTTCTGCCTGCCTGCGGACGCGTTCGTCCACGCCCCGGCAGCCGCCCATGAACTTCAGGCTGCCGCCCTGCAGAAGCGTTCCGTTCAGCATCGCCTGCAGGCCGTTGCCCGGAAGCGCCTTGAAGTCGGACACATCTGACAGGGTCAGCCCGCCAGCCTCTTCCATGACGGCTTTCGCCAGCGGATGCTCGGACCGGCTTTCCAGCGAACCGGCTTTCGCGAGGAGCTCGTCGCGGCTGATGCCCAAAGCGGGCAGTACGTCCGTAACGACAGGCCGGCCTTCCGTGATCGTCCCCGTCTTGTCGAGCGCGACGACCGACGCCCTGCCAGCTGCTTCCAGCGAAGCGGCCGTCTTGTAGAGGATGCCGTTTTTGGCGCCCATGCCGCTGCCGACCATGATGGCGACGGGCGTCGCCAGTCCCAGCGCGCAGGGGCAGGAGATGACCAGCACCGATATCGCCCGGGCGATGGCAAAGCTGAAGGGTTTTCCGGCCAAAAGCCAGCCCGCCAGGGTAAGGACCGCGATGCCGATCACGGCCGGCACGAAGATACCCGACACCCTGTCCGCGATGCGCGCGAGGGGCGCTTTCGTCGCAGCCGCGTCCGAGACCGTGCGGATGATCTGCGCCAGCGTCGTGTCCTCGCCCACCCGCGTCGCGCGGCAGCGGATGTAGCCAGCCTGGTTGACCGTGGCGGCGCTCACGACGTCTCCTGGCTCCTTGTCCACGGGAATGCTCTCGCCCGTCAGCGCGGATTCGTTGATGGCCGTGGAACCCTCCACCACGATGCCGTCCACGGGCACGGAATCGCCCGGCCGGACCGCGAAGATGTCGCCGGTCTGCACGCTCTCGATGGGCACTTCGGTTTCGCTGCCGTCCTCACCCACGAGCAGCGCGGTCTTCGGCGCGAGCTTCATGAGGCTGCGCAGCGCATCCGTAGTGCGGCCTTTGGACTTCGCCTCCAGCATCTTGCCCACGGTGATGAGCGTGGGGATCATGGCGGCGGATTCGAAATAGAGGTTCATCCCGTACGCCATGACGGTCTCGTGATCGCCGTTACCCTGCGCCAGGATCATCGCGAACAGTTCCACCAGGGAATAGCCAAAGCTGGCCGCGGAACCGAGCGCCACGAGCGTATCCATGTTCGGCGCGCCGTGCAGCAGGCTGCGGAATCCGGACGTAAAAAACTTGCCGTTGATCACAAGGCAGATGATGGCCAGCAGCATCTCGAACGTGCCCAGGAAGACGTGGTTGTCGAACGCCGCAGGCGCAGGCCAACCCCACATCATATGGCCCATGGAAAAGTACATGAGCACGGCCAGTACGGCCGCGGACCGGATGAGCCGCTTCTTCAGCCTGGGCGTTTCGGTATCCTTCAGCGGGTCGTCCTGCGCGGCAGGCGAGCCCTGAACCAGGCGGCCCGATGCGCCTGAGGACTGTCTTCCCGGCGTTCCCGGAGCCTGTCTGGAAGAAGCGCCCTTCAATGCCGCCCCGTACCCCGCATCTTCCACGGCCTTGATGATGGCTTCGCTGCTGGCGCTTCCTTCCACGTTCATGGAATTCGTCAGCAGGCTGACCGCGCAGCTCGTTACGCCGGGTACCTTGCCCACGGCCTTTTCGACCCGCGCGCTGCAGGCGGCGCAGCTCATGCCGGTTACATCGTATCGTTCCATGCCTGCCTCCTACTTCATGAGTTTCTGCAGCAGAGCCGCCAGTTCGTCGATCGCTTCGTCGCCCTTGCCCGCTGCAATATCCTCTACCACGCAGGATCTCAAGTGTTCAGCCAGCAGGACTTTGTTGAAGCTGTTCAGCGCGCAGTTGATCGCGGACACCTGCACGAGGATGTCCGGGCAGTAGGCGCCGTTTTCCAGCATGTTCTCCACGCCGCGCACCTGGCCTTCGATGCGCTTCAGACGGTTCATCAGATCCTTGTATTCCTTCTCGCTGCGCTGTTTCGTGCGGTGAGCCTCACAGCAACAGTTTTTCTGTTCAGTCATGGCAGTTTATCCTTTCATATACCCCCGATGGGTATTTTGATCCTGCCATAGTTATATACCCCGGGTGGGTATTTGTCAAGCATTCTTTATCGATCAAAACGCTGCATGGATCGATTCAGGCCTGATTCATAATCACAATACGGCAGGGAACGCCCCTCTGCGACAAACTCTGAAGTAAACCGTCGGGCCACCAGATTTCTGAAGGTGCGGAGCAGATGGGACGTTG
>JAIKZT010000128.1 GCA_024682015.1 Clostridia bacterium | reverse complement strand
ACGTTCACGTCCGCGTGCGTCTCGCCGCCATACGTCCCCTTGTTCAGCGACCACGTCGTAAAGACGGTCCCGCTGTAATTGCCTTTGCCGCGCAGGGTCAGCGTAACGGGGCCGACGTCGACGGCGCTGTAGCCCATGTAGTACTCATAATCGGTGCCCGGCGCCAGCTCAACTCCGTTCAAAGTGACGCTGCTGATGACGACCTCCTGCTCCGCGCCGGTATACGCATGCTGGGTCCCCAGATCGATGTCCGCGGAGCCGATGTCCGCGTATCCGATGAGGAAATCCGCGGAACCGATGTAGAGCTTCGACGCCGTCTCATAGGCGACATAGACTGTGTATTCGCCCGGCAGGGAAGGCTTTTCCGTCGTTCTGGAATAGGCTTCCCCCGCGTAGCTCGTTCCTTCGTACGTCACGGCCGTTTCACCGACGACGCCGTAGTCTTCATAGACGGGATCCGCCAGCGTTTCGCCGAAGGAGCAGCCTTTCTGCGAGACCGTCAAAGGCGCGAGCTCCTTGCCGGAGACGGTCACGGTGATGGTCTTCTCCGCCGGCTTATAGTTGTCCGCGCCAGCTGCCCGGACCGCAACGACGCAGTCGCCCATGACGGGTCCCGCCGTGAACGCGCCGTCCGCCGTAACGGAGCAGTCATCGAGCGCTTCCGTGATCGCAAAGGTGACGGCGCCCTGCGCACCGCTCACGTTTTCAGACAGGTCGAGCGAGCCGTTCACATAGGTGACCGCGCCAGGGCTGACCGTCATGGGGTTATCCGCCTTCTCTACGGTGAGCGCGCCCAGATAGACCGTGCCCGCCGCGAAGTTCTGTCCTTCTTCGAAGACCGCCTGCGCGTCGTACGTGCCGGCGTTCACCGGAGCCGTCTCCCCGTAAACGCCGTCCACCCGGTAGCGGACAGCGCCTTCGCCGATGCCGGTCTTGCCGCTCTTCAGTTCGGGAACCGCTAATGAAAGCGGACTGCCCGTATAGGTCTGGGTCAGGCTGCCGGCCGTAGCCATGTTGAAATCGGATGCCACGGGGACCTTTCTCTGCAGGCTCCAGCCGTTTTCAGACGTGACGCTGCCGGCGTAATTGCCAAGGCCCATGATGGTCAGAGGCGTTTCCGCAACGTCCTTCGCCAGCCTGCCGGCCGTGACCGTGTAATCCGTGCCATTCGTCAGGAGCACGCCGTCCGCCGTAACGGAAACGTTCTGCACCGCCTGGGAACTGCCGTTGTACGTCCCCTGCTCGCCGAACGCGAAAGCGACGGTCGATGCGGCCAGATCCCTGGGAAGGATCGAGAAGCTCGCGTAAACGGGTTCGTCGAGGCCCAGGCCCGGGCATTTCACAAAGATCCGATAGAGGCCGACCGCTGTCGGACGGTCCGTTTCATAGTCATTGGCGCGGAACGCCGTAGCCGGCGTGATCCCGCCGTTGGCGCTGTAAGCGTATTGGCGGGGCTCACGCAGAAATGCGCAGACCGGATCGCTGCCCGCCTCGCCGTAGGTCCAGTCGTCCATCGCGATACGAAGCACGCGGGACTCTGCTTTTACGTATTGATATCCGTTTGCGCTGCTGTCCGCCTGCGTCAGCGATCCGTTGATGATCTCCGTGGCGTCGCTGCCGTCCGCGCTGGCGGACAGGGTGAGCAGCGGTCCTTCGATCGCGGACGAATCCGCCAGCAGGGCAAGCGGCGCGGTCTCACCGGAAGCGGTGATCGTGCCGTCATACGAAGACGCGCCCGTACCCGCGCTGAGCGAATCGGTAAGAGGCGACTCTATGCCGCAGCTGACCGTCTTGGCCATGCCGGAGGGCAACGTGAGGGCTCCGCCCTTTCCTGCGAGCGAGAATCCGTCGCAGTTGCACCAGATCCTGCCGTTGACCGAGGCCCCGCAGGACTCCGCCGTCCAGCCGTTTGCGGGGGATGCAGTGTCCTTCCAGCTGACGTCGCCGCCGACCGCCGTCAGACTTCCGGCAACGGTCAGATCGCCAGACACATACGTGCGGACGCCTAAGCTGCGGACAAAATAGCCATTCCCTTCATACCAGCAGGTCCTGATGGGGCAGCCTTTCGCCGTGACCTCGCTTCCTTCATAGATCTCGATGCCCCTTGTCGCATCGATGCCCCAGCTGCAGACACCGCTGCAGTCGTTTCCAATGCCGATCGTCTCGGGCACGCCAGCTCTCGTAGCGGCCCCGTTGGCTTTGACGACCGTGTCCGGCAGGAAGACCGCGCTGTTGGCGCTGATGCCGCTGTTATAGAATCCACGCCTGTCGATATCGGCCGATCCGATGGAAACGTCGTTGCCGGTGGGGACGCTTCCGTTGGCCGAAAGCGTCATGGTCTTGCCGCCTGCCGCCTTTACCGTAAGCGTGCCGCCGCAATAAATGCCGACCGTTTTGTAGGACGCCCTGCTCGTGACCACCGACAATTCCGCATTCCACCCGCTTCCGTTGACGATCGTCAGATCGCCGGTAACGTAGATTCCGTAAAACTCCTGTGCATCGGCAGGGTAAGCGCTTTCAAAGGGATGGATCTGCGAATAGCTTTCGTCGACGCAGATCTCCAGATCCCCTTCGGCGTAAATGCCGGCGTATTTCCCAGGCTCGTAGTTATAATATCCCCATGCAGTATACCCGTTCGACATCGTCAGAACGCCGTCCTTGTAGGCAATTTTTCCGGATGAACCCAAATCGATCGTCTCTCCGTTTGCCAGCACCTGGCAGTTAGCCGTATCCCACGGGTCACCGATGTATACCTTCGGCGCGCTGGCCGCGTGCGCCTTTGCGCCAAAGCCGGAGAAAAGGCCCAGCACCAGCGCCAGAACGCAAAGGAAATGCAGTACGTTTCGTTTCTTCATGACAGTCCTCCCGGGGCAGGCGCAGCACAAAACGCCCCTCTCCCCCGTTTGTATTATCCCGCGGCGCGACGTCAAAAATCGTCCTACAAAAGTAGGATTCTTTATGAAAAAGCAAAAAGCAAAAACCCCGAACCGAAGTTCGGAGCTTTTGCTGTGTGTATTCAACGGCAGCCGGGTTGGAACAACTGCCATCATCATTATAAAGGGGTATGGCCGCCACTGTCAACGGTATTTTTCGCGGTTTTTGTGCATTTTCACAAATAATTTTCGCTTTCTGCGGAATAACCGAACAAACTAGTAGGTTTTATCCGCGACTTCTTTCTGCAGCATCGCGATGAATTCCGCCTTGGGGATCTCGCCCATGTCGCCGGCTTTCGCGGAACGGACCGTCAGCACGCCGGTCTTCTCTTCCTTCTCTCCGACGACCACGATGTAAGAATCGCGGGCGAGGATGGCGTCGCGCACCTTGTAGCCGGTCTTTTCGTCGCGGTTGTCGACTTCCGTGCGCAGGCCTGCGTCCTCCATCTCCCCGGCCAGCGCCAGAGCGGCGTCCGCGTATTTGGCGGAAACGGAGAGGACCTTGACCTGCACCGGCGCCAGCCACAGGGGCAGTTTGCCCTCGAAGTGCTCGATGAGCACGCCCATGAAGCGCTCGATGCTGCCAAAGACCGTGCGGTGTATCATCACCGGGCGGTGCTTTTCACCGTCTGCCCCCACATACGTAAGATCGAAGCGCTGCGGCAGCTGGAAGTCCAGCTGGACCGTGCCGCACTGCCACGTGCGCCCGATGCAGTCGCGCAGGTGGAAATCGAGCTTGGGCCCATAGAACGCGCCGCCGCCCGGAGCGATGTCATAATCGATGCCGAGCTCCTCCACGGCCGCCTTCAGGGCGTTCTGCGCCATGGTCCACTCCTCGGCCGTGCCCATAGAATTGGCAGGCCGCGTGGCGAGCTCCACCTTGTAGGAGAAGCCAAACACGGCGTAGATCTCGCCGATGAGCGCGATGATGTCCTTCAGTTCGTCCTTCACCTGGGACGGCAGCGTAAAGACGTGCGCGTCGTCCTGGGTGAACTCCCTCACCCGCATGAGGCCGTGCAGCGTGCCAGAAGGCTCGTGGCGATGGACGTGTCCGAGCTCCGAAAGCCTTACCGGCATGTCGCGGTACGAGTACAGGCGGCGCCTGTAGGCCAGCAGCGCGCCGGGGCAGTTCATGGGCTTGATCGCGTAGTCCGCCTCGTCGATCTTCGTAAAGTACATGTGATCCTTATAGTGATCCCAGTGCCCGCTCGTATGCCACAGATCCTCCGACAGGATGATGGGCGTGCGAATCTCGTTGTAGTGCCGCGCCGCGTGCAGTTCCTTCCAGAACGACATCAGCTCGTTGCGGATGACCATGCCCTTGGGCAGGTACAGCGGAAAGCCCGGTCCTTCGGCGGGGAACATGAACAGATCCATCTCGCGGCCGATCTTGCGGTGATCGCGCTTCTTCGCCTCCACGAGGTTCTGCAGGTATTCGTCCAGAAGGCTCGGCCGGGGGAACGAGATGCCGTAGATGCGCTGCAGCATCTTGTTGCGCTCGCTGCCGCGCCAGTACGCTCCCGCCGTGCTCATGAGTTTGAACGCCCTCACCTGCGAGGTCCGCTCCAGAAGGGGCCCCTCGCACAGATCCGAGAAGTCCCCCTGCGCGTGGATGGTCAGCTCCAGATCCTGCGGCAGCGTGTTGATGATCTCGATCTTGTAAGGCTCATCCATTTCCAGCGCCCAGCCGAGCGCCTCGCGGCGGCTGACCGTCCTGCGCTCGATGGGAAGGTCTTCGCGCACGATGCGGCGCATCTCCGTCTCTATCGACGTAAGGTCGTCTTCCGTAAAGCGGTGATCCAAATCGAAATCGTAGTAAAACCCGCTGTCGATGGCCGGGCCCATGCCCAGTTTCGCCTCGGGAAACAGCCGTTTGACGGCCTGCGCCAGGATGATGGCCGTGGTGTGCCAGAATATTTTCTTTTCGGAAATCGTCTCGAATGCTGCGATCGCCATGTCGTCCTCCGGTATTATTGACAGTTTTCCTTAATTATATATCAATCGCAGGCAGTTGGAAACATTGCATTCCGCATTTTCTCCGGCGTTCAACGCACATACAAAAAATGTGTAGGAAATGTGAAGAAAGTGTGTCGCAAGCCCCACAATGTGGTAAAATATATCCGTGTGATGCAGCTTGTATCCTGCATCGAAAGTGTAAAGATTGGAGGAAAAATCTATCATGAACGCAAAGAGAATCCTTGCAGTGCTTTTGGCGCTGGCTCTGGTCCTCTCGATGGCGGCCTGCACGAGCAATCAGCCCGAGCAGCCGGCCGAACCGACGGAACCGACCGAACCCGCGCAGCCCGCAGAACCGGAAGAACCGGCCGTCGAACTCGGCACCGGTCCGGACGGACGCACCTATGCCGCGGAGCAGGTCTACCGCACGCTGTATTCCAGCGAGATGACCACGATGAACTACCTCGTCAGCGGCACCACTTACGAGCTGGAAGTCGGCGCCAACACGATCGACTCCCTCGTGGAGAACGACACGTACGGCAACATCGTGCCCTGCGCTGCCGAGAGCTGGGAAGAGAGCGATGACGGCCTCGTCTGGACGTTCCATCTCAGACCGAACCAGTTCTGGTACGACAAGGACGGCAACCAGATGGCGCCCGTCACCGCGAACGACTACGTAGCCGCAGCCCGCTATGTCTGCGACTCCGCCAACGACTGCGGCAACAGCTATCTGATGGAAGGCTGGCTCGTCAACGCTGAAGAGCTGCTCGAGTACACCGCTGCCAAGATGGTCGCCGTGGAACAGGGCACCGAGGGTGATGACGACGATTACGTCTACGACGCCGACGGCAAGATCTACGAAATCACCGACGACGGTTACGCCGAAATGGAAGAGATCAAGCCCGAGGATCTGGGCGTCGTCGCGACCGACGACCTCACCCTGGAGTATCACCTCTGCTTCCCGCGCCCCTACTTCCCCACCGTTCTGCAGTTCGGTACCTACTGGCCCGCTCCGGCTTCCCTGCTGGAAGAGCTCGGCACGGAATACGGCCTGGACAACGAATCCATGTGGTTCAACGGCGCCTACATCCTGCAGACCGCCCAGCCCCAGCAGAAGAGAGTCTACGTGAAGAACGAGAACAACTGGGATGCCGAGCACATCTACATCGAGCGCATCGAAGAGACCTACAACCAGGAAGCCGCCACGCTGGCCCCCGAGATGTTCCTCAGAGGCGAGATCGACTCCGCTTCCATCGGTTCCGACATCGTAGCCGACTGGCTGGCCGATCCCGAAAAGAGCAACATGATCTGCACGAGCCGCATCGTGGGCGACTACTCCTACTTCTTCGGTTTCTGCTTCGAACCCAAGTTCGACGCGCAGTATGAACCCGAGAACTGGATCAAGGCCGTCAACTGCGAAGACTTCCGTCAGTGCATCTTCCACGCCATCGACAGAGAAGCTTACCTCACCGCGAAGTATCCCGGCGACGATCCGCACATGCACATGATCAACACCGTTACGCCGCTGGGCTTCTCCACCTACGACGGCAAGGACTACGTCAACTACGGCGGACTGGCCAAGTACACCGCGGGCGACAGCTTCGACGAAAAGCTGGCTCTGGAGTACAAGGAAAAGGCCAAGGCCGAACTCGAAGCGGCCGGCGCCACCTTCCCCATCAAGATGCCCATCAACTATAACCCGAGCTCCACGACCTGGGGCAATGCCACCGTCGTTCTCGAGCAGCAGCTCGAAGGCCTGCTCGGCTCCGACTTCATCGACATCATCGTCGTTGAATACGCCGGCAACTCCTTCCTGACCGACACGAGAAGAAGCGGCAACTACGCCATCCAGGAACTGAACTGGGGCGCCGACTTCATGGATCCCGAGACCTGGGCCGACCCGTTCGACAGAGAGAACACCTATAACTTCTTCTGCTACGATACCGACACCTACAGAGTCTTCCAGGATACCAAGAGCGAAGAGACCTACGCCCTCATCGACGAGTACTTCGCCCTGTGCGATCACGCCCGCACCTGCGTCACCGACTTCAACGAAAGATACGAAGCGTTTGCTGCGGCCGAATCCTTCTACCTCGATCACGCGATCGTGGTACCCGGCTTCATCTCCGGCGGTTCCTACCAGGCCACGAAGCTGAACGGCTTCGAAGGCCAGTACGCCATGATGGGCCAGTCCTCCAGCAGATACAAGGGACAGCACGTCTATGCGGAGGCCATGTCTCAGGAAATGTACGAAGAACAGTACGAAGCCTGGCTCGAGGCACTCGGACAGTAAACCACTGCCCTTTCTGAAGGACAACTAACACCATCCATTCGGAAGCGGCTCTGCTGCCAGGCACGGCGCGGAGCCGCTTTCCTTATTAGTGAAGGAGACGAAACGTGCTAAAGTATTCGATCAAACGGCTTGCACGGTCCCTCATCACGCTGGTCATCCTGATCACGATCGTATTCGCCCTGCTGCGGTTCATGCCTGAGGAAGGTTACTTCAGCAACTACGAAAAGATGTCCCCCGCGCAGATCGAGCTCGGTCTCGTCAAGATGGGTCTGAAGGATCCGCTCTACGTGCAGGTGGTGCGCTTCATCGGGAATCTCCTGAAGGGAGACCTGGGCGTATCCTACCGATACCGGGTGAACACGCCGATCGCCAGGATCATCGCGCCTAAGATCGCGATCTCCGCCAAACTGGGCCTCATCTGCATGGCCATCAGCCTTCCGCTGGGCCTTGCGATGGGCGTGATCATGGCCCGCTACAAGGGGAAATTCTGGGACAAACTGGGCAATGCTTACATCGTTTTCATCCAGGCCGTGCCCAACGCCGTCTATTTCATCTTCATCCAGCTGTATGGTTCCACCTGGCTGAAGATCCCCATGCTTTACAACGAAAACGACTGGAGGACCCTCATCCTCCCCACCATCTCCCTGGCCCTGCCCTCCATCTCGAGCTACGCGATGTGGCTGCGCCGGTACATGGTGGATGAAACGAATAAGGACTACATCAAACTGGCCCGCGCCAAAGGCGTACCCAACACCACCATCTGGTTCCGCCACGTGTTCCGCAATGCCGTGGTGCCCATCGTCAACCTCATCCCCGGCTCCCTGCTCTATACCATCTCCGGATCCATTTATACGGAATCCTTCTATTCCATTCCGGGCATGGGCGGTCTGCTGGTAGACGTCATCAAGCGTCAGGATAACAACATGGTGCTGGTGCTCGTCGTGCTCTTCGCGGCTGTCGGCATCGTCGGCCTCCTCCTCGGAGACATCTGCATGGCCATCGTCGACCCGCGCATCAGCTTCGTCAAGAAGGAGGGGTCCAGATGAGCAAGTATTCACCAAAAGAAAAGATCGCCGGCAAGCTGGAAGCCTCCCAGGAGGAATTCCTGCGCAAGCACGGCATCCTGTTGGACGAACTGCTGGACGACAACCTGGACGAAGGCCAGATCGCGGATCTGGACGGGAGCTTATTCGAACTGGCGCCCGTGGACGAATCCGAAGCCGAGCGCACCGGTTATTCCAACTACTCCTACTGGGGCTCCACCGTGCGCATGTTCCTGAAGAACAAGGTGGCGGTGTTCAACCTCATCATCATGCTGGCGCTGGTCCTGTTCACGTTCATCCAGCCCTACCTTCCCAATCAGTTTGACCCGAACACGGTCAACTACTACGACGCGAAGGCGGTCTGGTACGTGGTGGACGACGACGGCACCTACACCGTGGACGGCATGAAGCGCACGAAGGGCGACTATGCTGCGCTGCCTTCGGACAGCGAGATCCTGGCTTACGCCAAGACCCCCGCGTCCTGGGGAACGCCCGTCTTCATGGCCTACAATAAGGACGGCGAGGACAGCAGGCTCGAAGCGCGGGCGGACGAGGCCAACCAGGGCTGGTATTACGCCATCGTTTCCAAGGACGCGCCCTACCTGTCCATCCAGTCCGAGGACGGCACGGCCAGCACGTTCAGCAACGCGGTCTGGCTCACCGTCGAGGGCGAAAAGAACGCGGTCTACACTTCCGCCGTCCGGCTTACGGAAGGCGATATGCACGAAGCGCCGGAGGGCGACAGCACGGTCTACGTGAAGGCTCCGGAAAGCTGGGGCACGCCCCAGGTAAAGGTCCAAGGGCCTGGCGGCTCCTCCACCGCGGAGTTCATCGAAATGCAGAGCGCGGGAGACGGCTGGTACTACGGATTCTTCCCTTCGGAGAAGAACACCATCAGCGTCCTGTCCGAGGACGGCTCCGTCAAGGGCATGAACCGCGCAACCGCCCAGATCGGCCTGCCCGCGGAAGTCAAGATCGTCAAGGGCTTCATCGAAAACAAACGCCCGAACGGCGTGTTCTGGTTCGGCACGAACGACATCGGCCAGGACCTGTGGAGCCGCATGTGGAGCGGCACGCGCACGTCCCTGTTCATCGGCATCGTCGTAGCGCTCATCGAAGCAGTGGTGGGCATCCTGGCGGGGCTGCTGTGGGGCTACGTCCGCAAGCTCGACTTCCTGTTCACCGAGATCTACAACCTCATCGACAACATCCCCAGCACGATCATCCTCATGCTGGCGGCCTACGTCATGAGGCCGGGCATCAAGACCATCATCATCGCCATGAGCATCACCGGCTGGATCGGCCTCGCCCGGTTCATCCGCAACCAGGTGCTCATCATCCGCGACCGCGACTTCAACCTCGCGTCCCGCTGCCTGGGCACGCCCACCAGCCGGGTCATCACGAGGAACCTGCTGCCCCAGATGGTTTCCGTCGTCATGCTGCGCATGGCACTGGCCATCCCCGGCGCCATCGGTTCGGAAGTGTTCCTAGCCTACATCGGCCTCGGCCTTCCCATCGCGACGCCGTCCCTGGGCAACCTGGTCAACAAGGGCCGCACCATGATGATGGCGCCTACCCTGCGCTATCAGCTGTTCATCCCGGCCATCATCCTGTCCATCATCACCATCTGCTTCTACCTGGTCGGCAACGCGTTCTCGGATGCCGCTGACCCGAAGAACCACGTATAAGGAGGCTGCGCATGTTGAATAACGGAGATACCATTCTTTCCGTCAGGGACCTGCACGTGAAATTCAGCCTCCGCGGCAAGGTGCTCAACGCCATCCGGGGCATATCCCTGGACCTGTACAAGGGCGAAGCGCTGGCCATCGTGGGCGAATCCGGTTCGGGCAAATCCGTGCTGACGAAGAATTTCATCGGCCTGCTGGACAGGAACGGCTGGGTCGATTCCGGCGAGATCCTCTATTACGGCCTCGAAAGCGGCCCCGTGGATCTGGCCAAGTACAAGACCGAAAACGAGTGGCAGAAGATCCGGGGAAAGCAGGTCGCCATGGTCATGCAGGATCCGATGACCTCTCTCAACCCGCTGAAGACCATAGGCTGGCAGATCGAGGAAGCGTTAAAACTTCACCAGGGACTGCAGGGAGAAGCGGCTAAAAACAAGGCCGTGGAGATCCTCTCCGACGTGGGCATCCTCGAACCGGAGCGCCGCGCCAAGCAGTATCCGCACGAGTTCTCGGGCGGCATGCGCCAGAGGGTCGTCATCGCCATCGCCATGGCCTGCAATCCGCAGATCCTCATCTGCGATGAGCCGACCACGGCTCTGGACGTTACGATCCAGGCGCAGATCCTGCAGCTCATCCGCAACCTGAAGGACAAGTACGGCCTTACCACCATCTACATCACCCACGATCTGGGCGTCGTCGCCAACGTGGCGGACCGCATCGCCGTCATGTACGCCGGCGACATCGTGGAAGTGGGCACCTGCGAAGAGGTGTTCTACGACCCGCGGCATCCGTACACCTGGGCGCTGCTGTCCTCCCTGCCCCAGCTGGGCATCAAAGGCCAGGACCTGTACGCCATCAAGGGCACGCCGCCGAACCTGTTCAACGTCATCCGGGGCGACGCCTTCGCGCCGAGAAATCCGCATCCCTTAAAGATCGATTTCCTGTACCGGCCGCCCTACTTCGACATATCCCCGACCCACAAGGCCAGGACCTGGCTTCTGGACCCGCGGGCGCCGAAGGTCGATCCGCCCGAGATCATCAGCCATATCCAGGGCATCAAACTCGATACCATGGACATCAGGGAAAGACCGTCCGAGGGAGGTGAGCAGGCATGATCGACTACGAAAACAGAGAAGTGCTCTGCTCCGTGCGCGACATGGAAGTCACGTTCGGCAAGGGCCGCAAGAAGTTCGTGGCCGTCAAGGGCGTCAACTTCGACATCTACAAGGGCGAGACGTTCGGCCTCGTCGGCGAATCCGGCTCCGGCAAGACCACGATCGGACGCGCCATCATCCGCATCAACCCGATCTCCGCGGGCGAAGTGCTGTTCAAAGGACAGCGCATCTCCGGCAAGATCTCCCGGGAGATGGATAAGATGGTGACCCAGAAGATCCAGATGATCTTCCAGGATCCGATGGCTTCGCTGAACGAGCGCGCCAAGGTGGATTATATCGTGTCGGAAGGCCTCATCAACGTGCATCCGGACATGCCCAGGGAAGAGCGCGAAGCCCGCGTATCCCAGGCGCTGTCGGACGTAGGCCTGCTGCCCGAGTTCGCCACGCGCTTCCCCCACGAGTTTTCCGGCGGCCAGCGGCAGCGCATCGGCATCGCGCGGGCGCTGATCATGGAACCCGAGTTCATCGTGGCGGATGAGCCGATCTCGGCTTTGGACGTATCCATCCGCGCGCAGGTGCTCAACCTCATGAGCAAACTGCAGAAGGAGCGCGGCCTCACCTATCTGTTCATCGCGCACGACCTGTCCGTCATGCGGTTCATCACGGACCGCATCGCGGTCATCCACAAGGGCGTCATCGTGGAGCTGGCGGAGACGGAGAAGTTGTACGCTCACCCCCTGCATCCCTACACACAGGCGTTGCTGTCGGCCATCCCGATGCCCGACCCGGACAACGAAAAGAAAAAGGTCGTCAAGGTCTACGATCCGGGCGTGCACCACTACGA
This sequence comes from Clostridia bacterium, assembly GCA_024682015.1. Classification (GTDB taxonomy): domain Bacteria; phylum Bacillota; class Clostridia; order Peptostreptococcales; family Anaerovoracaceae; genus RUG11894. The sequence goes on along the minus strand of JAIKZT010000128.1, from coordinate 445 downwards.
AAACGATCCGCCGAAGTGGATCGAGATCGAGGAAGGCCACTTCATCATGGCGAACGCCGAGGAAGAGGCGCAGTACCGCGAGATGCTGAAGGATTAAGATCTTTCCATCGATGATTGCACGTCAGTTTATAGCCGGTTGAACCTGCCCGGCTGAAACGATAATCGCAGAAAACACCGGAGAGGACGCATCTCCGGTGTTTTTTGACTGTTTCCGGCGGATGGGGAAACCGAACGGAAAGCGCCGCGTTTCATGGTATAATGGGTTTGACCGCGAAAGGAGGCCATCCTTATGGAAGAAAAGAGATTGAAAGTTCTCAGCATCGGCGCACATCCGGACGACGCGGACACCAGCGCGGGCGGCCTGCTGAAGAAACTGGCGGACAAGGGCTGGGAGGTGCGTCTGCTCTCCTTAACGGACGGCAGCAGAGGCACGTACCGCAAAGAA
>JAIKZT010000099.1 GCA_024682015.1 Clostridia bacterium | reverse complement strand
TCACGATGTTCACGAGCAGCTGGCCCGTTCGCACGCCGCGGCGCAGGATGAGGTACCGCAGCAGCCCTTCATGGCGCTTGCGATGGTAATGCGCGTATCCTCTCTCCCGGCAGAACCGCAGTGTCGCGTCCAGGAGCCGGTTGAAGTCCCCGGGCACGATCTGGCAGCAGTCCGCGTTGGTGACGGACATGAATTGCTTCTTGCGATGCATGCCCAGCTGAAGCGGGCCGTCCTTCACCTCGTCGCCGAACGTGTAATCCATCTTGTTGCGGTACCGGTAGACATCCGGACAGGGCTCGATGGGCAGGCAAAGGCTGGGGTCAAACCCGGCAGACGAAAGAAGGCCGCGAACGGCCCCCTCTTTTTCCTTTAATTGCTGTTCATACGGCACACCCTGGTAGGTGCAGCCGCCGCATTTTTCCGCGATCGGACAGATATTCATTTCCGTTCTCCGTAGTACTTGTCGAAAAATTCTTTCTTGCATTCCAGGAACCGGTCCTCCTCGATGGCCTTGCGGATGTTCTCCATCGTGCGCACGAGAAAATGGAGGTTGTGCTCCGACAGGAGCATGGCCCCCAGCATTTCGTTCTGGGTCACCAGGTGGCGCAGATAGGCGCGCGAATAGTTGCGGCAGACGTAGCAGTCGCATTCCTCATCCAGCGGGCGGAAATCCTCGAAATGACAGGCATTCTTCATCTTCAGCTCGCCCCGGCTCGTGAGCGCGACGCCGTGCCTGGCCAGACGCGTCGGCAGCACGCAGTCGAACATGTCGATGCCCCGCTCCACCCCTTCGAACAGGCAGTCCGGTGACCCGACTCCCATCAGATAGCGGGGTTTGTCCGCGGGCAGCCAGTCCACGCAGTCGTCCATCACGTCGTACATGATCTCCTTCGGTTCTCCCACGGACAGTCCGCCGATGGAGTAACCGGGCATGTCGAGTTCCGTGATCTGCATGGCGCTCTCGTAGCGAAGATCCTTGAAGACGCCGCCCTGCATGATGCCGAACAGGCTCTGTTTTTCGCGCTGCGTCCAGGCGCTGCGGCAGCGGACGAGCCAGCGCGTCGTGCGGTTTAAGCTGTCCTTGACGTAGCGCCAGTCCGCCGGATACGGCGCGCATTCGTCGAACGCCATCATGATGTCCGAACCGAGCGCCTGCTGGATCTCGATGCTGCTCTCGGGTGTAAACATGTGCCGGCTGCCGTCGATGTACGAGCGGAAAGCCACGCCTTCTTCGCTGATCATGCGCAGTTTGCCCAGGGAAAATACCTGAAAACCTCCGGAATCCGTTAAAATGGCGCGGTTCCAGTTCATGAAGGCGTGCAGGCCGCCTGCCTTTTTCACGAGCTCGTGACCCGGCCGCAGGTACAGATGATACGTGTTTCCCAACAGGATGCGGGCGCCCTCGTGCCCCAGAGACGCCACGTCTTCGGGTTTCATGGCCTTGACGGTCGCCTGGGTGCCCACGGGCATGAAGACAGGTGTTTGCACGTCCCCGTGAGGCGTGTGCAGGCAGCCCCGGCGGGCTTTGCTGCGCGGGTCCTTTTTATGCAGTTCAAACGTTACGGCGTGTTTCATAGGATAAAGCAGGCGTCTCCGTAGGAGAAAAAGCGATAACGCTCCCTTACGGCCTCTTCGTAAGCCGCGAGCATGCCTTCGCGCGTATACAGCGCAGAAACGAGCATCAGGAGCGTGGATTTCGGCAGGTGGAAATTCGTGATGAGCCGGTCGCAGAGTTTGAACCGGTATCCGGGATAGATGAAGATGCCCGTGGATGCGCTCTTCGCCTGCAGCAGGCCATCCTCGCCCGCGGCGCTCTCCAGCGTCCGGCAGGCCGTCGTGCCCACACAGATGACGCGGCCGCCCGCGGCTTTCGTCTCATTGATGACGCGCGCGGCCTCCTCGGACACGGTATATTCCTCGAAGTGCATGTGATGGTCTTCGACCTTGTCCGCCTTGACGGGCCGGAATGTGCCGATGCCCACGTGCAGCGTTACGTAGGCGGTCTTAACGCCCTTCGCGCGCGCCGCCTCGATGAGTTCCGGCGTCCAGTGAAGACCTGCCGTCGCGCACGCCACGGATCCGAACTCCTTCGCGTACACGTTCTGATAGCGGTCCTTGTCGCTCTCCTCGGCAGCCCGCTCGATGTAGGGCGGCAGCGGCATGGAACCCAATTTGTCCAGCAAGGCCATAAAATCGCCCGTATACGAGAATTTGACGTGCCGGGTACCTTCCTGTCCAAAGCCTATGATTTCGGCCCGCAAATCGCCATTTAGACCGAAAATAACGGTATCTCCGGGGCGCAGTCTTCTCCCGGGCCGCACGAGAGTCTCCCAGACGTCTCCTTCGATCCGCTTCGACAGCAGAAATTCGATCTTCGCCCCCGTCCCTTCCTTTACGCCGTACAGGCGGGCGGGCAGCACTTTCGAGTCGTTGAACACGAGGCAGTCGCCGGGGTCAAGATACTCCAGCACGTCGTAGAAGTGCCGGTGCTCCAGAGCGCCCGTATCCCGGTGGATGACGAGCAGCCGGCAGCCGTCCCGCGTTTCGGAAGGCTGCTGGGCGATGAGCTCTGCCGGCAGGTTATAATCAAAATCCGATACGTTCATCTATCTAAAGTTCTCGAGATCGTCGATCTCCGTTCCTTCGTAGTAATACTCCAGGATATCCTCGCAGGTATACCCTTCGTTCGCCATGTTCCGGGCGCTCGTCTGCGGCATGCCCACGCCGTGGCCCCAGCCGGATCCGGCAATGTAGACCACGCTGCTTTCGACGGGGTCATCCGTCCAGCCCGCGCTGCGCATGCCCTCGGGCGACGCGACGGTCTGTCCGTTCGAGATGCGCAGCTCGCCCGGCTCCAGCTCGGTGACCTCGCCATCCGCGCCGATGACGCAAACGGTCTCCGTTTCGCTGCGCGAGTCCTCCGCGCCCTGAATGTAAACTTCCGCGTCCGTTACGACCGCCTGTCCGTCCTTGCTCCAGACGAACTGTTCCGCGCCCATGGCGAACACGAAGGACTTCAGGCCGAGCACCGATAGCAGCGTAGATTTGGAATAGCGGGCAATGCCCATTGTCCCCACGAACGTGACCTCCGCCACCGTCCCTTCCGGATGGCGCGCCGTAATCTGCACGCTCGTAACGTCTCCGATGTTCCGCCCCCTCTTGACGAGTTCGTCCGTCAGCTCCTGCATGGTGTAGTGGACGGCCCACA
>JAIKZT010000227.1 GCA_024682015.1 Clostridia bacterium | reverse complement strand
GTACCGCACGGCGTTGGAGATGAGGTTGGACAGCACCTGCTCCAGGCGGTGCACGTCGCCCTTCACGAGGACGGCCTCGGGCAGGCGCGTCAGCCGGATGGAGAAGCCCTCCTGCTCCTCGAGCACGCGGTACGTGGCCAGAATGCTCTCCGCGGCCTTCTGCAGGTCCACGGATTCCTCTTCCATCGCCTCCACGCCGGCCTGAAGCCGCGAGAGGGTCAGAATGTCGTTGACGAGATAGCTGAGCCGGTCGGACTCCTCGATGATGACGGACAGGTGCTCGTTGCGCTTCTCCTCGTTTTCGCCGGAAATGTCGCGGATCATCTCCGCGTAAGACTTGACCATGGTGATGGGCGTGCGCAGGTCGTGCGAAACGTTGGCCATCAGATCGCGCTGCAGCTTCTCCGTGCGGGAAAGCGCCTCGGCGGTCGTGTTCAGCGTGCCGGCCAGGTTGTTGATCTCCCGGTAATTGCTGCCGCTGAATTCGACGTCGTAGTTGCCTTCGGCCATCTCCGCGGCCTTCTCCGTAATGCCCCGGATGGGCTTGGCGATGCGGCTGGAGATGTAGAGCGCGAGGATGAGCGCGACGAAGAACGAGATCGCCGTAACGAGCATCAGCTGCTTGGCGAGGATGCCGACGGCGGGACCCATGGGCGTAAGCGGTGCGAAGGCGTAGAAATAGATGTTCGCCCGGTATTCGCTGTCGACTTTGGCCGCGTACACCTGCGTGATGGCGTCGCCCGTCGTATTCGAGATCTTGAACGTAACGGCTTCGCCCTGGTTCAGCAGCAGCCGCTCCCGCGCGAGGTCCACGCCGGTGCGGCCGTAGTAGTAGCGTCCGGCGGACGCCTGGTCCGTGGACGAAATGGAGAAGCTGTCGTCCTCGGCTTCGATGTAGAAGTACATGTCGTTGGCGCTCGAAACGGTGCCGATCTCCTGCAGGTAGTCCTCGAGGTTCAGTTCGCTGCTGATGGCGTAGCGCAGGCTGAGCGACGAAACGGCCGTCTGCACCTTCTTCTCCATCTCGCTTTCGTAGTACTGCTCCAGAAACATGATCTGGAACAGCCATAGCATGCCCATGAGGGCCGCCGCGAACACGACAAAATACACCGTGAGCCGAAAGCGCACGCTGCGCGTCTTGTTGGGACTGACCAGTTTTGCTCCGTGCGTCTTCGCGCCGTTTGACCCGTCCATCAGTCTTCGAACTTATACCCTATGCCGCGGACCGTCGCGATCTTGTCGCGGTAATCGCCGAGGCGGCCGCGCAGGTTCTTGATGTGGGTGTCGATGGTGCGGTCATCGCCGAAGAAATCGTAGCCCCAGATGTCCTGCAGCAGCTTGTCGCGGGACAGGGCGATGTTCTTGTTCTCCATGAGGTAGGCGAGCAGTTCGTATTCCTTGAGCGTGACGTCGATGCGCTGCCCGTCGATCGTAACGGTGCGGCTGTCCTTGTTGAGCACGAGCCCGCCGGACACGAGTTCCGCGGAAGGTGCCGCGGCCGTCTTCGCCTGCTTTCTCGCCAGCACTGCCGCGACCCGCGCCATGAGTTCCTTCGGGGAGAAGGGCTTGACCACGTAGTCGTCGATGCCCAGTTCGAAGCCGAACAGCTTGTCGTACTCCTCGCCCCGCGCCGACAGCATGATGACGGGAATGTCCTTGTCCTTCTTGATCTCCTTGCAGGCGGAGTACCCGTCGAGCTTGGGCATCATGATGTCCATGATGACGAGGTCGTAATCCCCGTTCAGGCACATGTTGACGGCCTGCATGCCGTCCTCGGCCTCGCCGGTCTCGTAATGGTTGAATTCCGCGTATTCCCGGATGACTTCGCGGATCTTCTGTTCGTCATCCACGATCAGGATCTTTGCCATGCCATATCCTTTCTTCGTGAGTCAGCGGAAACGTCCCCTGACTCATAGTGATCATTCCCTATTTAAGCGCGTCTCCGTGTGCTTCCTGTGAAGCCTGCAAGGCGTCTCTGAGAGTCGTGACCCCTACCAGTTCCACGGCCGCTGCGGCGTCCTTCGCCTTCGGCAGGCTGCGCTTTGGCAGGACGATGCGGTCAAATCCGAGCCGCGCGGCCTCTTTGCACAGCTTTTCCGCGTGCATGACGGGCCGCAGGTCGCCCGTCAGCCCGATCTCGCCGATGATCAGCGTGCCGTGCGGAATGGCGATCCCCTTCTCCGCGGACCAGATGGCAGCCGCAGCAGCCAGATCCGTGGACGTACCCTCCGGCTTCAGTCCGCCGACGACGTTCACGTACACGTCCCTGCTGATCAGGGACAGTCCTGCCTTGCGTTCGAGCACCGCGATGATCATGTTCAGACGGGCCGTGTCGATGCCCAGACCTGTCCTTCGCGCGAACCCGATGCCCGACGGGCCGGTTAGCGCCTGGATCTCCAGCAGCAGCGGCCTCGTGCCCTCGTAGACGGCCGTCGCGACGGCTCCTTCCTGCGAGTCCTCAAAGCCTTCCAGAAAACTGCCTGATAGGTTGTCCACCTCGATGAGGCCCTCTTCGCGCATCTCAAAGGCGCCGATCTCGGACGTCGTGCCAAAGCGGTTCTTCAGCGACCGCAGGATGCGCAGGTCCTGGCTGCGCTCACCCGTGAACTGCAGCACCGTATCGACCATGTGCTCCACGATCTTCGGCCCGGCCAGCTCGCCGCTCTTCGTTACGTGCGCCACGGCGAACACCGGGATGCCCAGGCCCTTGGCGATGTTCATGAGCGCGTTGCCGCAGGCTCTCACCTGGGAAACGGATCCCGGCGCGGATTCCAGCCCCTCGCAGTACATGGTCTGGATGGAATCGATGATGAGGAACGCCGGCTGCATCTCGCGCACGGCTTCGTCGATGTCGTCCATGCAGGTCTCCGCGAGCAGGTACAGATTTTCCGTATCCGCCCGGCACACGCGGTCCGCGCGCATCTTGATCTGCTGTTCGGACTCCTCGCCCGAAACGTACAGCACCGTGCCGACGCGCTCCGCGATGGAGGCCGCGGCCTGAATGATGATCGTCGATTTTCCTATGCCGGGCTCTCCGGTGATGAGCGTGATGCTGCCCTTCACCAGCCCGCCTCCGAGCACGCGGTTGAGTTCGCCGATGCCGGTGTCGATGCGGCTTTCGCGGCTGCTGCTCACCTGTTTGATCCTGACGGGACGGGCCGCCTGGTGCGGGTCACCCGAAGAGGACGTCCGCTTGCGGGCCGCGCCGCTCTCGGAGACGACTTTCTCCTCCACGAAGGAATTCCAG
>JAIKZT010000077.1 GCA_024682015.1 Clostridia bacterium | reverse complement strand
CTGCTGAAGGCCGTGGACCTGGGCAGCTTTACGAAGGCGGCTGAGGAACTGGGCTACACGCCCAGCGGGGTCACCCACATGATGAACGCGCTCGAGGAAGACCTCGGCGTGACCCTGCTGCAGCGCAACCGGTCCGGCGTGGCGCTGACCAATGCCGGCGAGGCGTTGATCGGCGCCATCCGGGATCTGGTGGCCAGCGCGGAGAAGATGGATCAGAACGTGGCGGAGGTGCATGGTCTGGAAGTGGGCCATGTGGCCTTCGCTTCGGGCGCGTCGTTCGCTCGCTACATGGTGCCGGAGATCGCGGCGCGCTTTCACAGCCAGTTTCCCAACATCACGCTGGAGATGATCGAGTCGGGCGGCGGGGAGATGCATTACGGCATCGACAGCCGGCGCTTCCACATCGGGTTTTTGACCCGGCGCGAAAGCGACCGCAATTTCATCTCGCTGTGCGGGGACGACATGCTGGCCGTCGTGCCGGAGGATCACCCGCTGGCGAAGAAGCCCTGCGTCTCCATGGCGGAGCTGCTGCGGTATCCCTACATCTGCATCAACCGGGATTACGACCACGACGTGGATTTGCTGCTGGATTCCAGCGGCTACGACGGGCGGCCTTTCCTGGTGTCCCGGGACGAACAGGCGGTGCTGGCCCTGGTGCGGGCCGGCCTGGGCGTTTCCGTCGTGGCGGGCATGCACGTGGCCTTCGCGTCGGAGGGCGTCGTGGGCCTTCCGCTGGATCCGCCTTACATCCGGGATGTGGGCATCGCGACGATCCCGCCCGTCTTCCTGTCTCCCGCAGAGCGCAAGTTCATCGACGTGGCCCGGGAAGTCGTGGCCGAGATGATCGAGGACGGCATCGTGCTGCCGCCGCGGTGACCCGGACAGAAAGAAATCAAACCGGCCGTTTCCCTGGCGGAAACGGCCGGTTTTTGCTGTTATAAGGGTCAGCGGGCGAGCAGGAAGCGGCGGAACTCCTCCGCCGGTTCAGGCAGCTTTGCGTTCTTGCGCTGCGCCAGGAAGAAGCGGCGCTGCGCTTCGGGCAGCCCCGTGTCGAAGGTGAGCAGGCGCCCGTCCTCGGCTTCCCGGGCGGCGGCCAGCGCGGATACGAACGAGATGCCCATGCCGCTGGCCACGAGGTTCTTGATGGCCTCCTGGTCGTTCAGCACGGCAATGATGTTCAGCTCCTCCGGCCGCTTACCCAGGCTGGCGAGCAGATTTTCCGCGCTCCGGCGGCTGGCGCTGCCGATCTCCCGGAAGATGACGGGGCTGCGCAGCAGCTTGTCCACGCTGCCGGAAGCCATGATCTTCGCGTAGAGATCGTTATTAGGCGATATGATGACGGTCCGGTCTTCCGCGAGCTGCGTGCACTGCAGCCTTCCGCTGAGGTCTTCCCCCACGACGCCCAGATCGCAGCTGCCGTTTTCGACGGCTTCGGCGATGGCGGCGGAGTCTCCCTGGCGGATCTGCAGCCGGATGTCCGGGTGCTGCGCCTGGAACGCCCCCAAAAGAGGAGGCAGCACGTAAGCGGAAGGGATGGTGGACGCGCCGATGACGATGGTCTTTTCCTGTTCGCCGGCCCACTTCTTCAGCAGCCGCTCCTGGATCTGCACCATGCTCAGGGCGCATTCGTAAAGCTCTCGCCCCTTCTCGGTGACCCGCAGATTTTTCGTGTCGCGCGCGATCAACTGCACGTTGAGTTCCTCCTCCAGCGCCTTGATGTGGGCGCTGATGGTGGGCTGGGAGGTGTAGCTGGCGCCGGCGGCTTTCGTAAAGCTGCCGCTTTCGACGACAGCGATGAACGATCTCAGTTGTTTCAGTTCCATAGGGTCTCTCCGTATCAGATAGGAATCCGTTTATTTAAGATTACCATAGATTTATTGAAAAATCAAATGAACTGGCTCTGAAGGCAGGCCGGCAGGAAAAAACGGCCTCCCGGGGGAAGCCGTTTTCAGCTGGATCATTCGACCTGATAGTTGCGCTTGCGGTATTCGCTGGGCGTGAGTCCCGCGTATTTCTTGAATACGTTCGTGAAATGGCTCTGGGACTTGTAGCCGAGCGAGGAGGCGATGCTGGCGAGATTGCGCGTCTCGGAGATCAGCATGTGCTTGGCGGCTTCGATCTTCTGCTGATGAATGTAGTCCGAAAGGTTCTGGCCGGTATCCTGCTTGAAGACCGTGGACAGCCGGCTGCGGCTGACGAAAAGCTGCGCGGAGATCGTCTGGGTATCCAGGGGCTCCCCGATGTGCCGGTTGATGTAGTCGATCGCGTCGATGACGGTCTTGCGGTAGCGGAAAAAGTCCTCCTTGTTGCCGATCTTGCGGGAGAAATCGACGAACATCTCCTTTCTCAGGGCTGCAACGGTTTCGGGCGTATCTAAAGTTTTCATCGTCTTGCGGTAATAGTTGCCCAGAAGCCTGGCCCTGGCCTCGTTCACCCCGGCATTCGCAGCCCAGGCCTGCGCCTGGTTGACGGCGAAATCGAACGAAGCGCGCGCGTTTTCCATGGGATCAGAGAAAAAGTTCGCGTTCGCGAATCCGCCGGGCGACATGGTGAGGTAGTGATCGAGCTTGTTGAATCGTCCGCCTTCCACCAGTCGCTGCAGCAGCATTTCCCGGGGCAGCTTCGTTTCAAGGAAGGATTTCTGGAACAGCTTTTCCGAGTCGCGGTAATCCGTCTTATCCGGCGCGAAGCCGAAATCCTGCGGGTTGAGAGCCCACAGTTTCAGGTCCGAAATGGTCAGCATTTCACCGTTGAGCGTGAAGTTCATCAGGCACAGGAATGCTGCGAGTTGAAAGATGGTCATGCGGACCAGCGCGTCGAGTTGATGAATGAGGAGATCCGTCCGATCCTCCTCCAGATTCAGCGCCTTGGCCTCCTCCAGAGCGCAGTGCCGTCCCGGCGAGCGCCGTTCGGCGACGGGGCCGATGGCGAAGCTGACATCGCCGCTGCGGATGACCGCGTAGTAATAGTTGGGCGTAACGATCCAATCCATCGAACCGCTGCCGGTCCAGAGCTTGTCTTCGTAGAGCGTAAAGGGGTCGGCCTCCAGCGGCACGAAGGCGCCGAAAGCCACCTGTTCGTTTTTCCGGTAGGCCCTCACGGGCAAGCCGAACAGCTCAGCCGCCTGGTCTACCAGATACCTGATTTTGTCGTTGTTCATAGAGTCCACCATATGTTGTATGCGCTGCATACAAACAAGATTGTAGCTCCTATCGATATATTTGTTCAATCGGCGGGAAAAGCAAAAGACAAAAAGTGTAATATACGAACATATAGGAAAATGCCTGT
>JAIKZT010000224.1 GCA_024682015.1 Clostridia bacterium | reverse complement strand
CATCAAGGACGAGGACGTCGTCAGCAAGCTGTTCGACGAGATCGCCCCGAAGTACGACGGACGCAACGGCGGCTACACCCGCATCCTGAAGCTGGGTCCCCGCCAGGGCGACGTGGCCGAGGCTGTTTTCCTCGAACTGGTATAAGCTGAAAAGGCGCTGAATGTTCTGGCAACGGTCCCTGAGCTTGTCGAAAGGCCGCAGCCAGCCGCAAATGCACCGCAGCGATAAAACCCCAAGGAAACGATAAAAACCGCTCAGAGAGCCTTTTAAGGGCCTTCTGAGCGGTTATTTCATGGGGCGCCGTAATCCGAAGAAAATCGTCCCTTTCTGAAACAGGATATCGACTGCCCTCGTTTGTTGCGTATAATAAAGGGTACGAAGGCGGCACGGCTTGAACAGGCATCTGCGCTGCATCCTCTGCGCGCTCATCCTTATGGCGGTCCTGGCAGGGCCCGGCCGCGCGTACGCGCAGGAGGCAGGTCAAAAGACGTATATCGTCCGCTTTGCGGACGCCCTGGGGACGGAGGGCGATCAGCCCTCGCGCCTGGCTTTTGACGTGGTGGACCGCGCGACGCTGCGCCTTCTGCAAAGGGAGGGCGCCCTGGCCTGGTACGAGGAAGACTCGGCCGTGTATCTGCCCGACGCGGAAGGGCAGGCTGAGCCGAAGAGTTCCGGAGGTCCGGATTCGGGCAGCCTTGCAGGCGGGCAGCCTGCGGGAAGCCTTGCGGACGCCTCCGAGGAGTCCCCCTACTGGCAGCTCCGCCTGATAGACGCGCAGCCAAAGGAAGGCGAGAACCCGGGCGAAGGCGTGCGCGTCGCCGTGATCGACTCCGGCGCCGCGGATCATCCGGCGCTGGCGCATTGCCTGCAGGCCGGCTGGAACTACATCGACGATACGGAAGAAACGCCGGACAGCAACGGGCACGGCACGGCCGTGTGCGGGCTCATCGCCGGGCTTACCGAAAACGGCGCCATGGGAGCGGCCCCGGGCGCGGCGATCGTTCCGCTGAAGTGTTTCGACGGGACCACCACGAAGACGAGCCTGATCTGCGAAGCCATCTGCGACGCGGTGGACGTCTACGATTGCAGCGTCATCAACCTCAGCGTGGGCGTGCGGGAGACCTCGTCCAACTTGGCGGCGCTACAGGAAGCGGTGGATTACGCGCTTTCCAAAGGCGCATTGATCGTCGCGGCCTGCGGCAACGGCGGCACCACGTCCCTGCTGTATCCCGCCGCTTTCGAGGAGACGATAGGCGTTGGCTCCGTGGACGATACGGGTCTGATCTTCTACCGTTCCAACCACAACGCGTCCGTATTCCTCACCGCGCCGGGCGTGGACGTGGTCAGCGCGAATTATAAAGGCGGAACGGAATTCTTTACGGGCACCTCGTTCGCGGCGCCCCTCGTTACGGGCGCGGCGGCAGCCCTCATGGCTGAAGAGCCCTCGCTGGACCGGGATGCCATCCGGGCGCTGCTGGCATCCGGCGCGAAGGACCGCGGCAAGAGCGGCTACGACGAGTATTACGGCTGCGGCATCGTGCAGCTTTCCCCGTGCCTGAAGACGCTGCGGGAAGGCGGGCAGGTGCTCCTGCTGCCGCCTCTGCCGGGGGAAATGCGCGCATTTGCCGTGAACCGCACGGAAAGCACGATCGCCTGTCGCGTGCTGGTTTCTGCAGAGGATGCGGACGGCCGATTCCTAAGCCTTTCCATCGGGGAGATGGCGATCCCCGCGATGGCGAGCCTGCCCGCGCAGGTCCCAGAAGATGGATGACGCCTGTACCTGTGCACGGAGGATATGACGCCGCTGGCGCCCCCTTGAGCTCCGGCAGGTGAAGCAGGCTTTCGCATCCGCCCCGCGCGCCCATCTTGATCCCTAAGAGACAGTAAAACGGAGACTTAGGACAAAATGTGTTGGTAAAAATCTTGAAAAGCCATGACGGTTGAACCGGCTGCCGGTTGCCGGGTCGAGTCGCCGGGCATGATTTACCTGGATGCGAACAGCGAAGAGCAGCCTGTTGCAGTCGCGCGGGATGGGGAAGATGAGCCGAAGTGGACCTTCACCATACCCGCGGCGAATGCGGCTGTTACGCCGGCTTTGGCACTCATCAACTACACCATTACGTGGCGGAACGACGCGCCCAAGTCGGACGACGAAGAGATTCGGCGGCAGGGCGATTAAGACGGGAGCCGCTTTCGGGCGGCCGGGAGCAGAAAACCATGAAGATCCATTGGCCAATCATTCTCATATGCGTGCTGCTCGCCGTGCTGGCGGTCATCTTCGTATTGTCCGCCCAGCCGGCTGCGGCGTCGAACGGAGTAAGCCGCTCCGTCACAAGGTTTCTCTTGCGCCTGTTTTCGCCGGGATTTAAGGAACTTGATCCCGCGGAGCAGGCACGGATCGTCAACGCGACACACGGGAAGGTCAGGAAGTATGCTCATTTTACGGAATATGCGGTCCTGAGCCTCGTCCTCTGCCTCTTTCTGCGCTTTGTCCTCAAAGCGGGGCTGTGGCAGATGGGGCTGGGCGCGTTCATCCTGAGTGCGGGCTACGCCGTCCTGGACGAGTGGCACCAGACATTCGTTGCCGGCAGGGCCATGCAGACCGGCGACATGCTGCTGGATGGCCTGGGCGCGCTGGCCGGGGTCGCCTTGGTAGTGGTCATCCTGCTCTGCAGCGGAGGCGCTTCGTGAAAAGCGCGAGGGGCGGGTGCGGCATGAAGGAATTCACGATGCGCGCATGCGGCGGCTATGCCGCAGCAGGGGATACGGTCAGGATGTCGAAAGTCCTGCAGGCGTGACCGTGCGCTTCGAGGCGGACCGGGAGGCCGGGAACGTTATCCTGACGTTCCTGGACAGCGGAAAACCTTTCGATCCGCTGGCTGCCCCGGACCCGGATACGACGCTGAAGGCGAGGGAACGCCGGATCGGCGGATTGGGCATCTTCATGGTGAAGAAGACCATGGACGACGTGTTCTACGCTTACAGGGACGGTTAGAACGTGCTGACGATGCGCAAAAGCATACGAGAGGCGTAGACAAGGCCAGATATCGACAGACAGACAAAAACCGCTCAGAGAGGCTGTTAAGGCCCTTCTGGGCGGTTTTGAGTCAGGGGACGTTTCTCGTGACTCACTTTCCGCAACAGGACACGGCGATCTTTCAGCGAATTCCACGCTGCGTGGATAGCCATCCCTCCGCCTGCGTGGTAGACTTGAGAGGCAAGGAGGGAAACGCGATGGATTCGTACGTTACCGGAGCCGTCATCCGCAGGCTCCGCGAGAATAAAAAGATGACGCAGGAGGAACTGGCGGCTCAGATCTGCGTCAGCGGCAAGGCCGTAAGCAAATGGGAAGTCGGGAAAGGCTATCCCGACATCAGCCTGCTGGAGCCGCTCGCGAAGGCGCTGGGCATCTCCGTGATCGAACTGCTGTCCGGCGAGAACGTGAGCAACCGCAACCGTTCGTTCAACATGCTGCGCGGCAAGTTCTACGTCTGCCCGGTCTGCGGCAACGTCATCCGCGCGACGGGCGAAGCCGTCATCAGCTGCTGCGGGGTGACCCTCCCGGCGCTGGAAGCCGAGCCCGCGGACGATGATCACGCCATCCGCGTGGAGGCGGTCGAGGATGAATACTATGTGACGGTGGCTCACCCCATGACGAAGGATCATTACATCTCCTTCCTGGCCGCCGTGTCTGACCAGGGCATGCAGCTCGTAAAACTGTACCCGGAAGGAAACGCGGAGGCGCGCTTCAAGATCTCGCGCGTGCGGGATCTGTACGCCTTCTGCAACCGCCACGGCCTGTTCCGCCGGAGAGTTTGAGTCAGGGGACGTTTCCGCTGACTCAATATTTCACTTGCTTTACACGTGCCCGGGAGGGCTTGAACTTCCCGGGCTTTTCTAATAGAATGAAAAGGCTATGCAAACAGATGTAAAGGAAACAAAACAGAATAAAAAGAACAACACCGGGCTGTTGCTTTCCTTCCTGAAGGGCAGCAAGCTGCTGTTCGTGCTGAGCATCCTGTGCTCCGCGCTCATGGCCCTCGTGGACATGATCAATCCGCAGATCATCCGCATGGCTATCGACAACTGTCTCGGCGGCAAGCCCTCGGAGTTCCCTGCGTGGGTCAACGGGCTCGTGGAAAACGCGGGCGGCTTTGCGTACCTCGGACAGCACCTCCAGATCATGGCGGCGGCCATCGCCTGCCTGGCCCTCGTGCGCGCGGCGTCGCAGTATGGCGGCACCATGCTGAACACGCGGGCGTCGGAGATCCTCGTCAAACGCATGCGCGATACCCTGTTCGCGCACATCGAGCGGCTGCCGTTCGCCTGGCATCAGAAGAACCACACCGGCGACATCATCCAGCGCTGCACCACGGACGTGGATCGCATCCGCACGTTCGTCGCAGAGCAGCTCACTTCGGTGTTCCGCATCCTCATCCTCATCGGGATGTCGCTGTACTTCATGTTCTCCATG
>JAIKZT010000051.1 GCA_024682015.1 Clostridia bacterium | reverse complement strand
CGCCGCTGTTGAGGGAAGCGACGACAGCCTTGTGCCCGTCGAGCAGGTAGAACGTGCCACGGTATTCCTGACTGCTCAGAAAACGGTAGAATTCGGAATAGATCTGCTCGCGTTCCGCGTTTTCCGCGAGGAAAGCGTCGATGCGCTCCGAACGGGCCAGCTCCTCCAGATAGCCGGTATAACTGCGGCAGATCGCCTGCAGCCGCCGGCTGCTGTTCTCACAGGTCTCCTCGTTGCGGCGCACCAGCAGATACTGCGAATACGCGTTGTACGCCAAAAGAAAAACCGACACAAACACCAGGACCGGGATCAGGGTATTCCTGATGGACAGTTTTAAAACCAGTCGTCTGAATGTGGTCGGTTTTCTTTCGTCTGTGCGGGACATGGTATCCCTCTGGGCTGAAGCCTCTAATAACTGAGTTCCTTATTGCCCGTGATCTTAAATACAAGGAAGACGAGCACTATGGTAAAGACAGACAAGATAAGGCTCAGCGCAGAAGCAAGTCCGTAATTGCCCCGGATGATCTGCGCGTAGATCGCGATCGTCATCGTCTGTGTTCTTCCAGTATACAACATAATCGACGAAGACAGTTCGGTTATGATGGAAAGAATACTCATGATGGCGCCGGAAATGATGCCGCTCTTCATCAGCGGCATCGTGATGCGCGCGAAAGTCTTCATGCTCGAAGCGCCCAGATTGAGGGACGCCTCCTCCAGCGATTCCGGAATGTTGTGCAGGATCGCCGTCGAAGAGCGGACGGTATAGGGCATTCGCTTGACCGCCAGAACGATGATGATGATCAGCGCGGTCCCGGTCAGCTTCATGGGCTGGCGGGAGAAGGCGGAAACGAACGCGATACCCAGGATGGAGCCGGGCACGATGTACGGGGTCATCGTGAGCACGTCCAGCGAATTCGTGAGCGGATTGGGCCGCCTTACGGTCGAATACGACACGAGCACCGCGATGAACACGATGAGTGCCGCAGCCGAAAGCGCGAACACCAGCGTGTTGCGTATGGACACGCTCATCTGCGAAACGGCGGTCTTCATGCTCTGCAGCGAATAGCCCTCGTCGAAGGTGAGGCCTTTCGTCTTGCGGAACGCGGTCACCCAGATGCAGATCTGGGGCAGCAGCGCGATGAGCATGTACAGGTACACGTACACGTGGCAGAGCACGTTCTTGATCCCGTAAGCCGGCAGCGGCTCGATGGGATACATGGCGCTCATGGAGAATGCCAGATGGTTGGAGATCGCCCGCTGAATGACGAACGCCAGCAGCGCAAACGCCACGACCATTACGGAGATCGCGGCGGCAAAGCCGTTGTCCGCGGCCACGTCGCCCAGGAATTCGTTATAGATCAGCTGGGGGACCGTTTTGAAGCCCTCGCCGATCAGGGACGGGGTACCGAAGTCGGACAGCGCTTTCATGAACACCAGGATGCCAGCGGCCAGGATCGTGGGAATGATCAGCGGCACGACGATGGTCATGATGATCTTGAAATTGCCCGACCCCAGGTTGCGCGCGGCTTCGAGCAGGGATTTATCCGTATTCTTCAGCGCGCCGCACACGTAGGAAAACACCAGCGGGACCAATGCCAGGGTCAGTACGAGGACGATGCCGGGCAAGCCGTAGATCGTCGGCGTCGTGATGCCTAAATAATGCTCGAAAAAGCGCGTGATGTAACCGTTTCTGCCGAGCAGCAGGATCCAGGAATACGATCCGATGAACGGAGCGGACATGCTGGAGATCAGGATAAAGACGCGGATCCAGGAGGAACCCTTGATCTTGACGGTCGAGATGATATAGGCCAGAGGCGTTGCCACGATGACCGCGCAAAGCGTAACGGAGACCGATACTTTGAATGAGTTGACGACCGCCTTCATGTAGTACGCTTTGCTGAAGAATTTCTGGAAATGCTTCAGCGAGAGAGCGCCGGTCTCGGCGTCCCGCAGAGACGCCAGAAGCAGGCTGAGGACCGGATAGATCATAAACACGATGTAGACCAGGATGATCCCAAGGGTTATGACGGTCCATTGGTCGAATTGTCTGCGCCGTTTCAGCATACCGCTACCCCCTCGTCAGGTTTGTTTCGCCGTCTTCGCTGAAGACGTTCACCTTGCCGGTATTGATCGTCAGGTTCACATGGTCGCCCGCGGTCAGGTAATCCGTCTCGGAGGATTCCTGGATGATCTTGATCTCGTCGCCGGTAGCCAGGCGGATGAGATAGTGGGTCATGTTGCCCAGGTAGGTGCTGTTGATGACCTCGCCCCGGATGCCGGGCGCGTCGTCTGCCGCCAGGAGCAGTTCCTCCGGGCGGACGGAGAGTTTGACCGCCGTGCCGTCCGCGAGGGGCGTCCGCAGCGACGGGATCTCCGCCTGATAGCCTTCCACGCTGACCGTTTTGCCGGAAGCCGTACCGCTGATGAGGTTCGTGGAACCGATGAAGTTCGCCACGAAGGTGTTCACGGGCCGGTGATAGATGCTCCGGGGCGTTCCGATCTGCTGGATGACGCCGTCTTTCATGACGGCGATCCGGTCGGAGACCGCCATGGCCTCTTCCTGGTCATGGGTGACGTAGATCGTGGTGATGCCCACGCTCTTCTGCAGGTCGCGGATGACTTCGCGCATTTCCAGACGCAGCTTGGCGTCCAGGTTGGAAAGCGGCTCGTCCATCAGCAGCACGTCCGGCTCGATGACCATGGCTCTCGCCAGCGCGATGCGCTGCTGCTGGCCGCCGGACATGTTTTCAGGCATGCGGTCGCGCAGATGGGTGATCTTGACCTTTTCCAGGACTTCGTTCACCCGCCGCTCCGTCTCCTGCTTGGAAACTTTGCGGTTCGTCAGGCCGTAGGCAACGTTTTTAAACACGCTCATATGGGGGAAGATGGCGTAGTTCTGGAAGACCATGCCGATGTTCCTCTTATTGGGCGCGATATTGTTGATGACCTTATCGTTAAAGGAGATCGTTCCGCCTTCAATGGAATTGAACCCTGCCACCATGCGCAGCAGCGTCGTTTTACCACAGCCTGATGGGCCAAGGAGAGTGAAAAATTCACTCTCCTTGATCTCTAAATTCAGACCGGGTATTACTGTATTGTCACCGAACCGCTTGACGATGTCGGTGCATTTGATCGTAACACTCATTGTCTGATTCCTTTATGCGATTGGGATGATCAGTTCACAGAGGCCCAGATGTCGTTCCACTTTTCCTTCAGCTCTGCGATGTTCTCGGCGCGCTTTACGGGATCTTCGTCGGATTCGAAGATGGCGTCGGGAGCAACCATGTATTCAGGCAGGTCGGCATCCACGCGGACCGGGTTGGAGAACATCTCCGCGCCCATTCTGGACTGGACTTCCTTGCTGGTGATGTAGTCCATGAACATCTTGGCGGACTTCATGTTGGCAGCACCCTTGATGATGGCGCCTACGTCGGAGAACGGGGAAACGCCCTCTTCGGGATAGCAGAAGCTGACGGGAGCGCCTTCATTGATGTAGTTGT
>JAIKZT010000039.1 GCA_024682015.1 Clostridia bacterium | reverse complement strand
GAGGCGCGCCTGAAGTACCGGTTCCGCTGCGTCGTGAAGCAGGGCGACGAGCCGCTGACGACCAACGCGGTGCGGCTTATCAAACAAGTTGTCTTCGCGATCACGGCCCAGCCGGTCGACTTCGAGGACACGCTCGGCTCTGCCGCGAGCTTCCACGTGGCAGCGACCGGAACCGACCTGACCTATCAGTGGCAGTACAGCACGAACGGCGCCAATTGGTATAACTCGACCATGGCGGGCAGCCAGACCGACACGCTCACGATGGAGCTGACGGAGGCGCGTCTGAAATACCAGTTCCGCTGCGTCGTCACGCAGGGCAACGAACAGCTGACGACCAACGCGGTGCGTCTGATCAAACGCGTAATCTTCGAGATCGTGACCCAGCCGGTCAATTATGAGGGCGAGCTGGGCTCGTGGGCGAGCTTCCACGTGGAGGCTACGGGCACGAGTCTGACCTACCAGTGGCAGTACAGCTCGAACGGCGCCAACTGGTATGATTCGACCATGGACGGCTGCCAGGCCGACACGCTGATGATGGAGCTGACGAACGCCCGTCTGAAGTATCAGTTCCGCTGCGTCGTGAAGCAGGGCGTGGATACGCTGACGACCGACCCGGTCCATCTCGTCAAGCTCGCCTGACGCGGCAAAACAAAATAACGCAACGCAAAAACGGCCTCGCCGGGATTCCCCCGGCGGGGCCGTTTCCGCGCAAACAGGAGCCCCGCAGAGACTCTGAAATATATTAAAAGAGAAATGCCGATTGACATACGGCCCGCATTGTGATAGTATATCTCTCACAATACGGGTTACTATACGCTTTTTTACGCGCCCGCGCAGCTGCGGTGCGCTTACGCCTGAGACGCAGAAGAGGAGCGGGATCATGCGCAACCTTGAAAAAGACGAGCTGGAGATGGCGGCGCGGCGTGAAGCCATGCTGACCGAGGGCTTCCGTCTGTTCTCGGAGAAGGGCATAGAGGCGGTCTCCATGCAGGAGGTCGCGAGCGCCTGCGGCGTGGGCGTCGCGACGCTGTACCGCTACTACAACACGAAGGCCGCGCTGGCGATCGCGATCTCGCAGCGGCAGTGGGAGCGCTACGCGGCCTACGTCCGCGCCCGGCAGCGGGAGGCGCACGTCGAGAGCCTGACCGCGGCGGAGCGTCTGGCGTTCTATCTGGATTTCTATATCGAGCTGTATCAGGATCACAGCGCGATGCTGCGGTTCAACCAGAGCTTCAACAACTACGTGCGCCACGAGGGCGTGACGCGGGAGCAGATGGAGCCGTACATGGCGGCGATCGGCGGCTTCGCGGAGATGTTCCACGAGCTCTACGAGCAGGGGAGACGGGACGGCACGCTGCGCACGGAGATCCCGGAGGAGAAGATGTTCGCCTCGACGCTGCATATCATGCTGGCGGTGGTGGTGCGCTACGCGCAGGGCCTGCTGTACTCGGCGGACGACGACTCGGACCGGATGGAGGAGCTGCGCCTGCTCAAACGCATGATCCTCAAGGAGTACCTGACCGGCTGAAGCCGGAGAACGTTGCGGCGGGCGGGCGACGGCATTCAGCTAAGGAAGCTGTCGTTTCGAGATAAGCGCGCACGCAGGCGTGGGAATCCGCGTTCCCTGCCTGAAGGAGACGGATTGCCGCGGACGCTGTGCGCCCTCGCAATGACGGCAGGCGCACCGTTACGTTTGCCGTAATGTGATGAACGAAGTGTTATAATTGACGATATATCAGATCAAACGAGGAGGTTCCCTTTGATGAAGACAAGTATTCGGCGCAAAGGAGCGATACGCTTCCTGTCCCTCGTGATCGTGCTCTGCATGACGCTGAGCCTTCTGCCCGCGGTGGCGCTGGCGGCCAACACGTGGACGACGGTCACGCCCGGCAACAGCTGGCACGCAATCAGATTTGCAGGCGATTACTACGACGTGCATACCTATCCTTATTCGTTTGTCCATGTATCTGGGCAGTCCGGCAGCAGCAATGAAGACGGCAGCGACAATACGCCGGACCAGATCAGGATCGTCGCCGAAGACCTGACGATGACCTCTGTGCCGGAGAACGGTCAGACCTATGAGGTCCGCCTTTTCGCGCTGCCGAGAAGCGGCGGCACGTGGAACGTCATCACTCCGAGCGAAGAGACGTATTCCTGCGATATCGAGATCACGAACGAGCGGAACTATCTGCTGAAGGTCGTTCTGTATGATTTCGGCACGCCGGACCCCAGCAGCACCATCAAGGACTTCAAGAAGATCAGGAACCTTACCGTGAGCGGCAACGTGCAGGTGGAGCTGCGAAACAGCTCCGTTGGCGGGGTCCAGATCAAAAAATACGGCAGCGTGACCACCCAGGACGGCGCGCTGCTGATCGAAAACACCGTCGTGCCGTGCGATAAGCCCGCCGAGACGGCATATTATTTCTGCGACGCAAGCGTTACCGTCATTCCGGGTCATACGACGGCGGGTTATAATTTCGATAATCCCAACATGCTGGACAGCTGCGCCGTCACCGTCGGAAGGCGCGCGGCGCTGACGCTGGACAACAGCGCGAATAAGACGCTGAACGGCGTGGTAAAATCCATCACCGTCAGCCACAGCGGCGAAGAGACCAGCGCCGTCACGCTCCGGAACATCACCTTACCGGAGAGCAGCGAGCTGTCCTTCCTGGCGCCCTGCACGGTGAGCCTGATCGGCGCCACGACGAAGGGACAGCTGATCTTCGACGGTCAGGGCGAAAGCAGGAGCGTCCCCTTCACTCTGGCGCTGAACGGCGCCACGCTGCGGGAAAGCGTCACCGTCCGGAACTATGGCGAGCTGACGATGACCCTCGCGGGAAAGAACGAGCTGAACACGTATCAGGAGATATACAACCCCTACAGAAACAACCGCCCGGACATCATGGTGGCGAACGACTCCCGCCTGACGATCCAGGACGACCCCGCCTCGGCGGACGTCGGCTCGCTGGAGATCGGCGACCCGGCGATCGACCCCTATTCCGGCAAGGTGCTGTATTACAATGACGCGGGGCACTATTACTGCGCCGCCATCGGCGGAACGCCGTCGGCAGACCCGCTGCCCCACGGCACCGTCGTCATCAAAAGCGGCGTCCTCACCGCGCAGGCGCAGTACGGCGGCGCGGCGATCGGCGGCTCCATTGAAGAGCCGGGGATCAACTACGTTACCGACGCGGAAAGCGGCTATTATCTGATGTATCGGGGCGATCCGTCGGCACTCGTTGCAGGAAACGGGGGAACGGTGCTCGGAGACGTGTATTATCTCCCGGGCGACGAACAGTTTGACCCGAATTACGGCGGTTACTGGCTCCAGCAGGACAGCGAAGGCGACTATTACGCGGTCGAGGTCAAGCCCGGCTTCACCCGCGACGGCGGCACGGTCCGCATTGAGGGCGGCGATCGGCGGCGGCGAATGGCAGTTCAAGCGGGACGCCTCCAATCAGTTCGTGATGGAGAACAATGCGCCCGTGATCACCGGCGGCGCCGGCGGCACGATCTCCATTCAGGGCGGCTGTGTCGTCAACTGCAAGACGGAGAACAACTATTACACCACCAACGGGGTGCCGAAAGACTCATATTCCGCATCGATGAACGACCTCTACGCCCTCCAGGGCGGATATGCCGACTATGGCTATACCGAGACGCGGGGCTATGTGATCGGACCGTCCGCCGTTGGCAGGATGAGATCCAGCGATTGGATCTCCATCAGCGCGAAAAACGGCGTCAGCCCCGTGGTCATGCTGCAGCAGAACGTGTCGAACAGCTATATGGGCAGTATGGGCGGCACCGTCGGCGAGGTGGACGCCAAATGGGACTACTTCATGTTCCGGAACAACGTCAACATTCTGGACACGGAAGCCAACGTATCCTACACCCCGACTTACATCTACAACGCGGTCATCATCCTGATCGGGCGCGAGTTCATCCGGGACGGCGAGGGGAACGTGGTCGATAATCCGGATGAGATGGGCAAGTATGTGATCAACACCCATGCCATCTCCGGCTGGAGGAAAGACGGAAGCGAACAGCCGCTCATCAAAAACAACTACAAGGTGCGCGGAGTGATCCCTCTGCCGGCGTGGGAAGACCCCTGGTACAGCGACGAACGCTTCACTGAGTTCACGCTGCCCGAGGGTTCCACCATCACGCTGCTCAGCGGCGCGGTGATGAACGTGGCGTCGGGCTTCCTTGTTCACGGTACGGAGGACCAGCTTGTTGCCGAGGACGGCGCGGTCATCCAGGGCCGCGGCATCTGGCCGGGCAAGCCGGCGATCGATCCGAACGACACGCCCAACGAATCCGAGGTCAAGGACCTGCTGGACTATCTCAAGAGTCTGGAAAACCAGAGCTCGGACGTCGGCACAGGCAACGCGGGCATGGACAGCACCGCCCGCACCATCGTCACCCATCTGGGCATTGCCAAAAAGGGCAACGGAGATCGCTATCTCATCCCCGGAGACAGCGTGGATGAAATAAACGCCGAGGCGGCAAAGGACGGCGCCGAGGTGGTAACGATCATAAACGCGGGCTACTGCGGCTTCAAGCAAAACACGTCCGCCGCCGATGAGACCTGGAACCTGCTGATCTCCAACAAGAGCACCGTGGTCGCGCTGGTGGAGAACAGCGCGCTGAGCATCGCGCAGCGCTCAAACGGCGCGCTTGCCGTTTCCGTGACGGAAAGCGGAGGCGCCGTTACGATCACCGGCACGAACGCAAAGCTCGTTTCACCGGATTACACGATCTATGAGAGCAAGGCGAACAACCCGATCGAGCTTTCGTTCTCCTCGGAGGACGACGACGCCGACCTCAACGACGCGCTGGCGTTTATGGT
>JAIKZT010000023.1 GCA_024682015.1 Clostridia bacterium | reverse complement strand
TGTAGCCGATCTGGCCGATGCTGGAATAGGCGAGCATGCGCTTGATGTCGCGCTCGAACAGCGCGTTCACCGAGCCCATCACCATGCCGGCGATGCCGAATACGAGCAGCAGGTCGAGCACCGCGTGGGTGCGCACGATCTCCACGCCGATGAGCCTGTAGAAGATCTTCACGAGCAGGAAGATGAACGACTTCAGCACGAGGCCCGACAGCATGGCCGAGCTGCTCGCCGAAGCACTGCTGTGGGCGTCGGGCAGCCACGAGGCGAAGGGCCACAGCGCGCTCTTCAGGGACAGGCCCACGCCCATGAGCGCGATGGCGACCTGCAGGGGCGCGCGGTATTCTCCCTGAGCGTACAGTCGCGCCACCGCTTCCTGGATGTTGCTCATCAGCAGGTGGCCGGTGACCGCGTACAGGATGCAGATGGAGATGAGGAACAGGCCGGACCCGATGAGGCTCATCAGGAAATAGCGCATGGAAGCGGCCAGCGTGTAGCCGTCCTCCTTGCTCATGATGATGCCGCAGGCCGTGATCGTGTTGATCTCCACGAACACGTACGCCGTGAACAGGTCGTTCGTGTACACGAGCGCCAGCATGGAGCTCAGCAGGAAGAGCACGGAGATGTAGTAGAGGTTCACCTTCTTCTGGCCGATGTCGCTGCGCAGGTGCACGCGCCCGCCGAGGATGGACAGCAGCGTGACCACGCAGAACAGCACGGCCGCGCCCGCCTCGAGCATGCCGGCCCTCAGCTCGTTGCCGAACGGCGCGCCGATCTCGCCCATGCTGTACGTGAACGCCTGCCCGCCGCGGATGAACCAGACGAGCAGCGTGATCGAAGCGGCCGCGGTCAGCGCGATGGCGCAGTCCGAAAGCCGCCGGGCAGCCCTCGCGGGAAGCACGAGGCACAGGATGCCGCAGAGCATCAGGAAGAGTATGGAGAACGCCGGGACGTTTTGTACGAACGAAAGGGTCGTCATTTCAGTTCCTCCCTGTCGCGCCGGCGCAGCATGTGAATGATCTCGTCCATGTCCAGCGTGTGGAACTCCTCGTACAGCCGCACGGTAAGCGACAGCAGCACCGCCGTGATGGACACGGACACGACGATGCCTGTCAGCACGAGGCCCGCCGGCACCGGGTTCGAATAGTTCGCCATGTCGATGGCTCCTAAGTCTTCCGCGGACACGATGGGCGCGAGCGTATTCTCCACGTAGCCCTTCGCCGCGAGGAACAGGAAGACGGACGTATCCATGATGTTCAGCCCGATGATCTTCTTGATCAGGTTCTTGGCGAGCATCAGGTTCGCAAGGCCGATGCCGAACAGCACCATGGCCGCGTATTCGGGAAGGTTCGCAAGGAAGGCGTTCATTTGTTGAAACCTCCTTTGCGGATCATGATGTACAGGGAATAGATCGTCTGCGAGACGACGACGGCCACGCAGATATTCAGCGGCAGGATGAGCCCCGCGGACAGGATGCGCCCGGGTACGCCCGCCTGCTCGAAGCTTTCGAGGCCGTTCGCGCCCATGTAGAACGTGTAGCTCTTGGCGATGCAGTAGAAGCTCAGCGCCGCGCAGGTGACCCGGCGGAACATGGCGCTGCTCAGGAAGCGCTCCGTCTTCTCCAGGCCGTAGGCGTTCAGGAACAGCAGGAAGCCGGCGCCGAGGATGGCGCCGCCTGAAAAGCCCCCGCCCGGAGACAGGTGGCCGTTGAACGTGATGTAGATGCCGAACATGAGCACGGCCGGCACGAGCAGCGTGAACGTCTGCGTGAGGATGGGGTCGCCGGTCGGTTCATACCGCCGGTCGATGGCGACGATCGTGTCGTTGCTGGCTTCCCCGTCGATGCGCAGCAGGATGAACACGCTGACGGCCGCGACGAACAGCACGCAGGACTCGCCCAGCGTGTCGAAAGCGCGGTAATGGAGGATCATGCCGGTGACCGCGTTCAGGGCGCCGGTCTCTTCGGGTCCTTCCTCCACGTAAAACTCCGCGACTTCGTTGATGTCCGGGTTGTCGGGCCGTCCCAGGGGCGGCAGCCTATGGACCATCAGCAGCATCATCGCGATGAACAGGATGGTGAAGCACGTGCACAGGATGCGGTAGACGAGGTCGCGCTTTTGCTTATTCATCTTCGCGGCCCTCCTCTTCTTCCTTCAGCGACTGCTTGAGCAGGCCCAGGCGCCGCAGCGTGATGAAGAACAGCACGGACGTGATGCCCGCGCCGACGGCCGCCTCCGTGATCGCCAGATCCGGGGCGCGCAGCAGCAGCCACACCAGCGACATGATGAGGCTGTACGACATGAAGATGATGATCGCCGGCAGGAGCCTTCGCGAAGCGGACACGGCGATGGCGCACACGGCCATGAGGACAAAGAGGACGGCCATCAGGTATTGCATGGGTCATCCTCCTCTTTGGCGGAAGGCTCGGTCATGTCGAGCATCTCGACGCAGCTGCCCAGGTCCTCGTTCGTGTCCGCCTCGAGCTTGGCCACGAGGTGGGACGAGACGGGCGAGGAGAACCACAGGAAGATCTCGACGAAGATGAGCTTGAGGCAGGCCAGCGACCAGCCGAAATAGAACATCGCGCCCAAAAGGCACAGGGCGATGCCGAAGCTGTCGCCGATGGACGCCGCCTGCATGCGGCTGAGCACGTAGGAAAAGCGGTAATTTCCGAGGATTTCTATGATGAATATGAGCAGGCCGGCCGCGATCAGGACGGTGCCCAGCAGGAATCTAATCGTCTCCATCGCTGTGAAGCCCCTCCTCGTAAGCCTGTTCTTCCTCCCGCTCCATCGCCTGCTGTTCGCCGCGCTTTAAGGACCAGTATTCGCCCCGGTAGATGCGCGAGAACACGACGACGCCCAGGAAGCTGATCATGGCGTACAGCAGGCCGATGTCGATGATGCTCGTATCGCCCTGCAGGCAGCCGATGAAGATGATGGCGGTGATGATCATGGTGCCGGCCATGTTGACCGACAGGATGCGGTCCGCGACGCGCGGTCCGCGGATGCTGCGCAGAATGCAGAAGAGCAGCAGAAGCGCCAGCAGCGCGATGCCGCCCATGAGGATGACCCGGGAAGCCGCAGCGTATGCGGGATTTTCGAACATCAGCGGGTCACCTCCTCCATGCGCAGGAGCAGCTGCACGAAGCGGCTGTCCGAAAGCCCCTCGGCCATGCTGCGGTCGAGGCAGTGGACGGTGTATTCGCCGTTTTCGAGGGACACGGTGATGGTGCCGGGCGTGAGCGTGATGGAGTTGGCCAGAAGCGCGCGCGCCTGATCCGTCTGAAGAGGCGTCGTGAACCGGCAGATGAGCGGCTGGGGGTTCGCCCCCGGAACGAGGATGAACCGGCAGGCGCCCAGCGTCGACTTGATGACCTCCACGATCAGGACGAGGGCGTAGCGCCCGATGAGCCCTGCGAGCATGAGGATGTTCTTCTCCTTGCCGATGCTGTAGTCCATAAAGCGGCACATGAACGCAAAGACGGCCGCCGCCAGGACCACGCCCAAAAGCACGATCTCCAGGGTGATCCGCCCGTTGAATATGATCCACAGCGCCAGCAGAAATAAGTACATAAAAACCCGCCTCTTTCCCGTGCGTATACACAGATATTATCCCATAAGAGGCGGGTCTTTGGCAAGTGTTAAGGCGTTAGTCCAGGTTCACGTCGATGGCGAACAGGCCGCCCGCGCCGCCGGAATACAGGTACAGGATGTTGTCGTCGGGCTTGAACTTGCCTTCCTTCGCCATCCGGATGAGGCCGCCGAACGCCTTGCCCGTGTAGACCGGGTCGAGGAACAGACCTTCATTCTCCGCCATCATGCGGATGGCCGCGTTGCCTTCGGCGGAAGCGATCGCATAGCCCGGGCCGCAGGCGTCCACGAGGTGGACGTCGTCCACAGTAGGAACGAAATCCAGCTCCAGCAGGGCCGCCAGATCCTTCATGATGTTCGTGGTGATCTCTTCGAACGGGTCGGTGTCGACCATCATGCCGATGACCTGCGTGTCGGGCATGAACAGCTTCGTGCCCATGGCCACGCCCGCGTGCGTGCCGCCGCTGCCCTCCGCGCAGCAGATGTAGTCGAAGTGAACGTCGGTCTGCTCGGCGATCTCCTTGACGCAGTTGACGTAGCCCAGCGCGCCGATGGCGTTGGACCCGCCGGTCGGGATCTTGTAGTAGGGCTTTCCGATCTCCTGGCCGACCCTGTCCATCTCCTTATACACTTCCTGCGAATCGCCGGTGTCCAGGAAGCGGACGTCCGTGTTCATCAGGTATTCGAGCAGGATGTTGCCCTTGCGGTCCGTTACGCCTCGCTTCTTGAGGATGAGGATGGGGGTCAGGCCGAGCTTCTTGCAGCAGGCCGCGGTGAGCATCGCATGGTTCGACTGCGCGCCGCCGGTCGTGAACACGATCTCGGCGCCCTTGTTCTTCGCGTCGGCGAGCAGGAACTCCAGCTTGCGGACCTTGTTGCCGCCCAGGCCGATGCCCGTCATGTCGTCGCGCTTGATGTAGATGTTCGTGCCGAGCAGCCGGCTGATGTTCTCCAGCTTCTGGATCGGCGTCGGCAGGACTGCCAGGGGAATGCGGGGAAAATCTTCTAATCTCTTCATACGAAGCTCCTTTCTTCCGTGAAACAGGCAAAGAGCCTGCGAAATTACGGGTTTATGTTAGATGATCCGGATAGCGCGCCAAACCCGGCGCAGGACCGCCTGACCCTACAGCATCAGCTCTCCTTGCAGGTAGCAGACGCACTTTCCGGCCATCTCCACGCGGTCCGTTTCCTTCAGGTCGTCGCAGATCAGCACGCCGCCGCGGCGGGAGATCTGGTGGCTCACCATGTGATCCTTGCCCAGCTTTTCGCTCCAGTACGGAATGAGCGAGGAGTGGGCCGACCCTGTAACGGGATCCTCGTAAATGGCTCCCGCCGGCGCGAACACGCGGCACACGAAATCGCAATCCTCGGCGCTTCCTGCGGCCGGAGCCGTTACGATCAGGCACATGTCGCCCTCGATGGACAGGATGTCGGCTTCGGCCGGATGCATGGCGCGCAGCTTTTCCACGTCGTCCGTCACCACGACCGTATCGCGCGTCTTGAAGCTCTCCAGGCAGCGGATGCCCAGCTTGGCCTCCCAGTCCGCGCCGATCTCGCGGGGCGCTCCTACCCATCTGGGCGCATTCATCACCTGCAGGTCGCCCTCGTAGCGCACGATGAGCTCGCCGCACATGGCGTCGAAATGCACCTCGGCCAGCTCCGGCTCCAGGAAGTGCTTGACGACGAAGGCCGAACCCATGGTAGCGTGGCCGCAGAAGTCGATTTCCCCGCCCGGCGTGAACCAGCGGAGGTCGTAGCGCCCGGGAGAGCGGTTCACGAGAAAGGCCGTCTCGGAAAAGTTGTTTTCGATGGCGATGTTCTGCATCAGTTCCGCGTCTATGGGCGTTTCCAGCACGCACACGCCGGCCTGATTGCCGCCGAACATCTTTTCCGCGAACGCATCCACGATGTAGTACTTCATGTTGTCCTCCTTACTTTCTCTGCAGCGCCTCGCGCACCTTCGTGGCCGAGACGATCTCTCCGTTTATGGTAAGCCGCGGCACTTCCACGACTTCGATGCCCTTTTTGGGCAGGGTCTCCTTCATGATCTCGTTGTACCGCGCGGTGACCGGATCCAGCGGCTCCGTGCCCACAAAGCGCACGGTGATGCCCATTTCCCTGGCGAACACGTCCGCGAACACCGCCAGGTCCAGACCGCAGCGCACGTCCTCGGCACGCGCCTTGTCCTTGATGAAGTATGTCGGGAACGTGAGCGAGCTGATCATGTACTGCTTCGTCTCGTGCACGCGCACGGCCGGCAGATCCTTCGTGCCCTCGAGCACGCGCCTGAAGCGCTCTTCGAACGAAAAGTAGCTCCTGTCCTCCGACACGACGAATACGTGCAGAAGGCCTACGCGCTTCAGCGCCGTCTCGATCAGGTACCGGTGACCCGCCGTAAACGGGTTGGCGTTCATGACGATGGCGCCGATCTCGCCGGGGCCGCCGTCCGCTTTTGCCGGGGCTTCTTCCGCCAGGCTTCTCGCGTAGTCCCGCGCCGCATTGCGCCTGCTCTCCATGAGCAGCACGTCCTTCGTGGAGGCGATGGGGAAGAACGCCATGTCCGCGAACTGCGCCCGGTTGGACGGCTTCGTGAACAGGAACAGGTGGGCCTGGCCGCGGTCAAACGCCTCCCGGCGCAGCTCCGTGATGACGGTCGCCGTAAGCCCCTCGCCCTGATGCGCCTCCGCGACGCCGATGCACTTGAATACGTTGCCGTCGAGCGAGCCTGTCGCGATCGGATCGCCCTCCTCGTCCGTGCAGAGCACGGTAAACTGCACCCGGTCGTCGTAGTCCAGACCGAGCGTCTTCAGAAACGCCCTCAGTTCTTCGAGTCTTCGGCCCGTGAAAGGCCGGCCGTATTGGATGTCCATGGCAATATTATATCATGCGCCGGATGCAAAATATACTTGCTCGGCAAGTCTTCCCATATTCTGAGCCATGAGCCGGGAGGAACCTCGCATAATCCTTGAAATGCAGGGCATTGTGTAATAAGATATCTGTGTATGTCCCCCTTGGCGGGACCTTCGCAAAACAGGAGACACCATGGATATGAACCTCACAATGATCGCGGCCGGCGCCATCGGCAAGATGATGGTCATGGCCGCCATCGGATTCGCGGGATACAAGCTGGGCCTTATCCGTTCCGGCGAACGGGACGCCCTCACGAAGTTTCTGCTCAACGTCATCTGCCCCATCCTCATCCTCTCCAGCTACATGCAGGGGTACGACCCCGAAAAGACGCGCGGCCTGTTCCTGTCGCTGGGCATGGGCGTGGTCATCCACGCCATCGGCATCCTGCTGGGACTGCTCCTCATCCGCAAAGAGGGCAATCCGGACTGGCAGGTGGAGCGCATGGCCATCACGTACGGCAATGTGGGGTTCATGGGCATGCCCCTGATGAGCGCCATGTTCGGCATCGACGCGATCTTCTATCTGTCCGCCATCAACCTCGTCTACGTGTTCCTGATCTGGACCCACGGCGTGCTCCTGATGACCGGTTCCATGGACCGCAGCAACCTGAAGAAAGTCTTCCTGTCGCCCAACATGATCTGCATGGCCGTCGGCATCCTCATCTACGCCTGCCGCATCCCCGTGCCCGACTTCATCGCCTCGCCAGTAAACAGCATCAGCAGCTGCGTAACGCCCCTGGCCATGATCATCTCCGGCGCCATCATCGCCGGCAGCAACTTCGGCGAGGCCTTGAAGCACAAGCGGCTCTACCTGGTGACCGTCCTGCGGCTCTTCGCCGTGCCGGCCATCACCGCCGTCTGCGTGCGGGTGCTGCACGTTCCCTATATGGTGGCTCTCATCACGTTCACCGCGGCGGCCTGTCCCATGGGGTCCATGGTCACCATGTTCGCCATCGAACATAAGAAGAATCCGGGCTACGCGTCCGGCATCTTTACCGTTACCACCGTTCTCAGTCTGTTCACGATCCCCGCGCTCATCGCGCTGTACGGGATGATTTAGCCTATGAAGCGCTTTCAACTGCGACACATCCTGCTCATCATCGCGCTCTGCGGCATGCTCTGCAACTGCCTCGGCGTGCTGTTCAACGTCGCCGGGCTGTTCTTCAACCCCGTCGCGGACGATTTCGGCGTTGGCCGGGGCGACGTCTCCGTCGCGCATACCATCGCCTCGCTCGGCTGCGCGCTGGGCGGCATCTTAGGCGCGCGGGCCGCGAAGACCGGGCGGTTCAAGCTCATCCTGCTCGTCTGCACGGGCCTGTTCGCGGGCGGCACGGCAGCGCTGGCCCTCACCCATTCCCTCTGGCCCATGTACGTGCTCAGCGCCATCCGCGGCATCGGAGCCGGCACGGCGGGTACCGTCCTCGTGACCATCGTCATCAACAACTGGTTCACGGGCAAGGTCGGCCTGCTTACGAGCCTCGTCTTCTGCAGCGCGGGCGTGGGCGGCGCGATCCTCTCGCCCATCCTGTCGGGCATCATCGAGCGCAGCGGCTGGCGCGCGGGCTATGTCGCCATGGCAGCGGTCATCGCCCTGCTCTACCTGCCGGGCATGCTGTTCCCGCTGGGCATCAAGCCCGAGGACGTCGGCTTCGAGACGCTGCAGCTCGGCGCGGGTGACCCGCTCAAGGCCGCTCCCGCTTCGCAAGGACACGCAGGGGAAACCGCTTCCCGCGTGGACCCCGCCCTGTA
>JAIKZT010000021.1 GCA_024682015.1 Clostridia bacterium | reverse complement strand
TTCCCCGTGTGCAAGCGCCATCTGTACCGCCTGCTGCTGCGCCTGCGCAGCAGCGGCAGCCCCGAGGAGATCCGGGAGTATACGGATCAATTCTCGTTCGCTCTCGGCACCGTGTGGGGCCACATGCTGGCCGTGTGCATCCGCATGGCCGCGTCCGGCGGAACGGACATTTCAGCGGGGCTTTCGGACATCAGCGACCAGCTGAAGAACGCGAACGCGCGGGCGGAAGAGCGTAAGCGGCTGAACAGCGAGTCCTTTAGGATGACGCTGTTCCTCGTCCCGCTGCTCTATGCAGGCACGCTGCTGATCTCGGTTTCATACCTGGACGTGAGCCCGCTGCAGCTGCTGCGCAACCAGTTCGGCACGCCGGAAGGCATCCTGTTCTTCCTGTTCATCGTATTTCTGATGCTGGCGAACATCCTCATCCTGCGAGCCGTCAGCAACACGCGCATCGACTATTAGGAGGATGGAATGGACGGAATCATTCCTTATGTTAACTATCTGCTTCTGGCCGGTTTCTGGATGGGCGCCGCTCTTCTCTTCACCCGCGGGGGCAGGCTTGGCCTGGTCAGGCAGCGGATGCAGACCATCGCCGGGCAGGCGCAAATCGCCGCAAAGGACAGCACGCTCGCGAAGACCGCCCGGGAACTGCTCGCGGGGCCGCGCCGGGACGCCATGCAGCGGGATCTGGCGGAGAGCCTGTCGTACATCAAGAACCTGGTGGTCATCGGACGGGGCGAGACCATGAGCGCGCAGCTTTTGCTCGAGGAGCTCTCCGAACTCAGCCAGACGCTGGGGCCCGCATTTCTGACCATGGCCCGCGACATCCAGCTTTCGGATAAGGAGGCGGCTGCCGGCGAGCTGTACAAGGTGATGCCCGAAAGCATCGCCCGGGATGTCGGCGAATTCCTGGCCGGCTGGGAGGACATCCCTCCCTCCGACCTGCTCGGCACGGTCGAGGTCTACCGCAGCTCGCTGCGCGAAGCGCGCGTGACCCGCCAGAAGCGCCGGGACGAGATGATCTCGGACCTCGTGTACTTTCCCGTCGTGGTCAACGCCATGGCGGTGCTCATGAACTTCATCTACATCGCGTATTTTCTGCAGCAGAAAGACGCGCTGGGTCTGCTGTTTGGGCAGTAGGCCGACAGTCTTTACATAGATACCATATTTCACATCATCAAAAGGAGAAAGGAGATCTGAAATGAAACAACTGATTGTCATGATCGCAACGATCCTGCTCGGCATCGCCATCGCGGTGCTCGTCATGGGCTTCCAGGAATCCGCGAGAACCCTCACCACGGGTACCACGTCCAAGATCACGAACACGTTCAGCAGTTACATGCCTGCGACGCCCGGAAACTAGGAGACTGCCATGAAGGAACTGATCATCCTGATCGCTTCCCTGCTTTTGGGCCTCGTCCTGTTTACCCTGATCGCAGGGCCGGACGACGGCAGCATCTATTCCGCGGTCAAAGGCGTGTGGAACACTGAGATCCAGGTCCGCACCCAGCAGGACGGCCAGCCATGAAACAGTTCTTAGTGCTTACCGCCATACTGCCGCTCATGCTCGTGTTCTTCGTGCAGTTTTCGATGGACCAGATCAATTCCACCCGCATCGGCCTTTTGTCCGACATGGTGTATGCCGCAAAGGAGGAGGCCAAGCAGGAGGGGTGTTTTACGCCGGCGATCAGAAAGGAACTGACGGACAACATCGTCTCCGCCTTTCACATCGCGCGGCAGGACGTGAAGATCGAAGCCACGGATACCGTGAAGTACCGCATCATGGACGCCGGCAGCTATGGCGAAGCCGATTGGGAAAGAGGCCTGATCTATTATAAGGTCTCCGTCCCGATCGGGCAGCTGATGGCCGGGCGAAAGCTCTTCGGCATCCGGGAGAGCGACAACATGTACTACTACACGATCGAAAGCTATACGGCCAGCGAGAAACTGCCATGAAGACATTTCTGACGTTTCTCGGTCTGCTGATGGTCTGTCTGAGCCTGCTGTGCTTCACGTCCGACATGGACCGGTACGCGAAGCTGCAGCTGCACATGAAGGCCCTGGCGGAGGACTGCGCAGCCGGCTGCGTCCTGTTTACGGACGAGGCGGAATACGCGCAGGGCCGCATCGTGTTCGACGAGGCGGATGCCCGCCGGTACGTGAACTTTCTGCTTGAGAAAGCGGAATCGTCCGACCTGTATCTCAACGGCTCGCTGAGGGCTGAACTGCGCCTCTTCGACGATGAAAGAGGCTACGAGGGCTTGCGCGCCTGGCGCGTGAAGCAGGACCGTCCCTGCGGCGTCGTCCTGCTCCGCTGGGACGGACCGGACCTTTTCCGGTTGCCTTTCTTCAGCCTGACGAGCGCCCGCCGCACGGCGGTGTACGAGTGGGTCGACTGAGACGCTTGGATCACAACTGAATACCGAAAGGAAACCTGCCGCCCCCGAAAGCCGGGGGCGGTTATTTGGCGTTTTCTTTCCTCCGTGTTCTCTTTTTTATCAGCCTGCGATATAATCAAAGCAGTTACAGGAGGTACATCCATGTCCGAAACTTTTAATGACATTCCCTGGAGACGGCAAGAGGACCTGGACGCCTACGCGGTCCGGCGCAATGTTCCCGTATGGATCGGGGGCAAGAAGGTCATCGCCGACCGCGTGGTCAAGACGTGCTGCCCGCACAACTGCTACGACACCTGCGGCGAGCTCGTGTACGTCAAGGACGAGAAGGTCATCAAGATCGAAGGCGACCCGGCTCATCCCATCACGAAAGGCCATCTCTGCCTGAAGGGCTTTGCCAACGTGCAGAAGATCAACAGCCCCGACAGGGTCAAATATCCGCTGTTGCGGACGGGCGAGCGGGGCGAAGGCAAATTCCGGCGGATCAGCTGGGACGAGGCGATGGACTGGATGGTGGACAAGATCCAGTCCATTCAGAAGACCTACGGTCCAGAAGCCATCCTCGAATACTGCTATTCCGGCAACCGCGAACATATGGCCAAGGCGGTCGCGGGGCGCCTCTGGAACCTCATGGGGGCGTCCAAGCTCGTCGGCAGCTTCTGCCTGCTGTCGGGCGTCGCCGGGTCCGTCGGCTGCGTCGGCAGTCAGTATACCATGGATCCGCAAGTTTGGGCGGATCACGCGCAGACGCTCTTCCTCGTGGGCCGCAACTGCACGGCTACGAATCCCCACATTTTCCCGTTTTTATACCGCGCCAAGGAGCGGGGGGCGACGATCATCGTCGTGGACCCCTATGCCACCGGCGTGGCCGCAAAGGCGGACATCCACCTGCGTCCGCGGCCCGGTACGGACGGCGC
Organism: Clostridia bacterium; assembly: GCA_024682015.1. Taxonomy (GTDB): domain Bacteria; phylum Bacillota; class Clostridia; order Peptostreptococcales; family Anaerovoracaceae; genus RUG11894. The sequence continues at coordinate 9,033 of JAIKZT010000021.1, read as the reverse complement.
GCTGGCGCTGGGCATGATCCACTGGATCCTCGCGCAGGGGCTCGAGGATAAGGTTTTCATCGCGGAGAAGACGACCGGTTTTGAGGAACTGGCCGCTTACGTCAAAGAGTGGACGCCCGAGCTCACGGAGCGGGTCACGACGGTGCCGAAAGAGCAGATCATCCGCACGGCGGAGATCCTCGCGAAGACGGACGCCATGTTCGAGACCGGCTATGGCCAGCAGCGTTACTCCAACGGCCACCAGACGCAGCAGGCGCTCGCGTGCCTCGCGGCGGTCTGCGGCAGTTTCGGCAAGCCTTCCGCCAACTACGACTGCATCTCCGGCATGGCTTTCCCGGGCATCACTGGTTTCGCAAACGGCGCCGCGGTGAGCGCTCCCAAAGGCGCGGACATCCCGAAGACCCGTCTCGTCAACATCGCCGCAGTGGCGCGGGCCGTGCACGAAGCGCAGGATCCGCCCATCAAGGGCATCCTGTCCTACAGGGGCGGCCTCATTTCCCAACAACCGGACGTGGACTACACCATCGAGGCGGTCAAAAAACTGGACATGTTCGTCACCATCGAGCAGTTCATGACGGACGATACCGATTACGCGGACCTTGTCCTGCCGGCCTGCCACTACCTGGAGCAGTACGGCGTGCACCCGTCCTACTGGCACAACTGGCATCAGATCCTGGTGCCCGTCTGCCAGCCGCCCTATGAATGCGTGCCGGATGCAGAGATTTTCGCCCAGCTCGGGCGAAGGCTCGGATACGAGGCATACTTTCCCCGCGAGACGTCCGGGCTGGACTGGTGCCGCATGCTCGTGGGAGAGCAGTGCGATTTCGACGCGATCGTCTCCCCGAACGGACCTGCGCGAAATCCCGAAAAGTGGTGCCCCGAAGTGCCTTATCAGACCTTCGACACGCCTTCGGGCAAGTTCGAGTTCCATTCCTCGTTGCTGGAGGAGCGGGGCAAGCGCTTTGCGGGTCACTACGACCCGCTGCCGGTCTACTATGAGCCCGACGAAAGCGTGGAGGCAACGCCCGAACTGGCGAAGAAGTATCCGATCAACATCATCTCGCAGCATCCGTCCTTCCGCACGCATTCCCAGTACTACAACCTGCCCTGGATCCGCGAAATCGAGGGGGAGGCGCGCGTGTTCCTCAGCCGAAAGGACGCCGAGGCGCGCGGCATACGGGATGGCGACAAAGTCCGCATTTTCAACGACCGCGGGCAGCTGGAAAACATCACCGCCCGCGTGGGCATCCGGCTGAAGCCGGGCGTGGCGGAGATGTCGAGCGGCATGTGGGTGAAGCTCGGCGGCAGCGTGAACAAGCTGACGAAGCTCGTGCCGGCCGGACCCCGGGACATCCTCGCCGAGGACGGCATCCTGACGGAATACGACCCGCTCCTCGACGGCAACACGGGCTCCTATTTCAACACGCTGGTGGAGATCAGCAGGATGGAGGAACAGCCATGGAAGTAAGACAGCAGCGCATCCTATACATAGACCCCGCCCGGTGCATGGGCTGCCGGGCCTGCGAGACGGTCTGCAAACTGGAAAACGATCTGCCGGCGGGTCCCCGCTACACCATGGTGACGGAGGCCGAGACGGGAGAAGGGGAGACGGAAAAACTCAACTTTCTGCCCGTTCCCTGCCAGCACTGCGGCGACGCGCCCTGCGTGCGGGCCTGCCCGACCGGCGCGCTGCATAAGCGCGAGGACGGCGTGGTCCTGACGGATCGCAGAAAGTGCGTCGGCTGCCACGAATGCCTGTGGGCCTGCCCGTTCGGCGTGCCCCAGTTCGCTTCGGACGGCCGCATGAGCAAGTGCACCATGTGCGTGCACCGGCTCGACGAGGGGACTCTTCCCGCCTGCGCAGCCAACTGCCCGGCAGAGGCTATCCTGTGCGATACCGTCGAGAACATCTCCCGCATCCTGCGTGAGCGCTACGGAAAGACCGTCTTCTGTGGTCCCTTTGCGGATCGTTTAAACGGGGAGGCAGCCCGATGAAGCGCCTTTCATTTGATCCGGCCAGGTGCAGCCTCTGCGGCGCCTGCGCGCTCGCCTGTTCTCTATCGCGCTGCGGCCGCCCGGAACCGGCGGAAAGCCGCATCCGCATCGAGTGTGCGGGGCCGGATGAACCGCTGCGGTCTGCGGTCTGCGCGCATTGCGAACAGCCTGCCTGCGTGTCCGCCTGCATGCGGGGGATCATCGAAAAGGACGAAAAAAGCGGCCTCGTAACGCGGCGCTGGGAGAATTGCTTTGCGTGCGGCGCCTGCGCCGTCTATTGCCCCGTGGGCGCGTCTTCGCAGGAACCTTCGAAAAAGGCTTTTACCGCCTGTGATCTGTGCGGCGGGGATCCGCTCTGCGTTGCCGTCTGCCCGTCAGGAGCCCTGCGCTTTGAGGAGGATGCGGAAGGGAGCGCTCGCCGCCGAAGCGCCTATGCCGGCCGCTTTTTCGGAAGCGGCGGGGACAAGGCTCAGGAAAGGCCCGGCCTGCCTTCGCAGGCGGACTGGGAACGCATCGCTTCGGCCGTCGGCGGCAGGCTCGGCGTCGCGGTCGATCCGGAAAGCCTGGCGGATGCGTGCTCCCGTCAGAGAAAAGCCTGGGAAGAGGAGGGGATGTAGATGGACGCCTGTTTCGACATCCTGATCATCGGCTGCGGTGCGGCCGGCAGCAGCGCGGCTTTCGCAGCGAAAAAGACGTCTCCGGCCTTATCCGTCTGCGTGCTGGGAAGCGAGGATCTGCCCGTCTATTCGGCGCCGGCGCTCCCCGACCTGCTCTCCGGGGAACTTTCCCGCGAGGGCGTGTTCGTGCGCGAAAGAAGCGACTATGAGAGCGCGGGGATCGTCCTGCGGCTCGGCGAGACCGTGCGCGCGATCGATCCCGAAAGGCGGGAAGTCCACCTGGAAAGCGGCGAGGCGCTGCGCTACGGCGAGCTCATCCTGGCCACGGGCAGCCAGCCTATACGGCTGCGCCGGATGCAGGGAACGGATCTGCCCGGCAACTTCGTCATGAAATCCATGGCAGACGTGGACGCCATGGCCGCTTACGGCGGAAGCCGGGCCGTCGTGGTAGGGTCTGGCGCCATCGGGCTCGAGGGCAGCATGGCGCTGAAGGCGCGCGGATTCGAGCAGGTGACCCTCGTCGAAGCGCTCGACTGGCTGAGCCCGAAGTCCCTGGACAAGGAGACCTCGGACGAGCTGGCAGCGGTGCTGGAGAGCTTCGGCGTAGAAGTCCTGACCGGAGAAGCCGTACAGGGTGTGCTCGGCGAAACGCGCGTAACAGGCGTGCGCACGGCGAAGCGAGACATTCCCTGCGACCTCGTGCTCTGGGGCATCGGCATGCGCCCGGACGTGGAACTGGCGAAGGCTGCGGGCATACCGCTCGGACAGCTCGGCGCCATCCGCGTGGATGAGCGCATGTGCACGGGGCTTTCGCACGTCTACGCCTGCGGAGACTGCGTCGAATCGACGGACGCGCTTACCGGCAAGCCTGCAGTGCACCTGTTCTGGGAGCCTGCTCAGCGGGGCGGCTCGGTCGCGGGAGCGAACGCAGCCGGCGCGGATGAAGTTTATCAGGGTTCGCTGGCCGTCTTCCTGACGAACAAGGGCGGCCTGTCCATCCTCGCGCTGGGGAAGACCGCCCGAGAGATCACGCCTGAAGAGAGGGTCATCCTGCAGGAAAAGAGAGACGGCGTCTTCCGGCGCCTCCTGCTGGAGGACGGGTATCTGGCGGGCGTTCAGACGGTGGGCAGTCTGGCGGATGCGGACCTGCTGTGCGCGGTGCTGAAGCGAAATGCCGAGCGGTCTAACGGCTGGAGCCTCGCCGTGCCCGTGCCTGAGGAATGCCGGTGTTCCGTCCGGGATGTCATGCGCTTCCTTCGCCGGCAGAGAAGGGGGTAGGAAGGCTGCCGCAGAGCCTTTCAGAAGGCTTAGAACAAGCCTGCAGCGAAGAGAAGACCGCGGAAACGGAGGAAAGAGCCGTTTCTGCGGTTTTTTGTGCTTTTGAGGCGATTCTTTGCGGGTTTTCAGGAACTGTTTTGGGGGATTCTGCGTCTAAAAGATGTAGAAAGCAAACACCCCCTGAAACGAAAGGAAACGAACCGTGAACAGACCCCACACCGACGAAAGAAATAGCATCGCAAGCAGAGCGCTCGCCCTGCTGACGGCTGCCGTCGTGCTGACCGGAGTTGTTTGCGCCGACCTTTCCTACGTGTTCGCAGCTGATCCCGCGCTCACCGAGATGGCGGAAGAAGCCGCTATCGCGGAAACTGCCGAAGAAGAGACCTTCACCGCCGAGACCGTTGAAGAAGCGGTCATCGAATTCGTCGAAGCGGAGGAAGCGACCACTGAATCCGTCAAAGCGGAAGAAGCGATCGAAGAGCCCTCCGAAGACGCGGAAGCGGAGCTGCCTCAGGAAAGCGCTGAAACCCTTGAAGAAATGGAATCCATCCCTGCTGAAACCGTCGAAACGATCGAAACGATCGAAACGGTCGAAGCTGTTGAAGCGGTCGAAGACGAACTGTCCGCCTACGCCCAGGACATCCTGTCCAAGTACGACGGCAAGGTCGTCCCCTTGAACGAAGCCTGCAGCATTCTCGACGAGATCGAAGAAGACGCGGCCCGCAACATGCAGTTCAGCTTCTACGAAGGCGATCCCGTGGACGCGGCTGAGAAGGAAAACGGCATCGTCCTGAAGGGCGAGCTTCCCGAAGCCGTTACCGCCCAGGCTGCCGAAGTCGAAGTTTCCCTGGACACCGAAGCCGGCGGCGTGCTGTACGCCTACGACATCACGCTCAGCGATGGCGATGAAGAGTATGAACCGGACCAGGCTGTGGAAGTCACCTTAAACGGCGAGCTCATCGCCCAGGCGAACGAAGACGGCCGCGATCTGCTGGTCATCCACATCGCGGATGACGGTACGGAAACGATTGTCGAGGACGTCTTCGCCGAAGAAGACCGCGTCGTGTTCGCGGCCGACGGATTCTCCGTCTACGCCGTGGCCGAAGCGCCGGCCCCCGTTGAGATCGAAGCGCAGGCCGCCGAAGATCTGACGGCGCTTACCTCCGAAGAAAGCCTGGAGGGTTTTTACCTCTCCGTTACCAAAGGCACGAATACCGCTTATTACTTCCAGAACACGCTGAATGCCTCCGGCGCTTTCGAACTGACCGACAACGCCGCGGCGGCAGCCGTCTGGTTCCTGGAGCCCGTTGAAGAAGGCCTTTTCCTTCTCTCCACCGAAGTCGGCGGCGAAGCTCGGTTCGTTACGAACCCCAAGGCCAATAACGCCGGTCTTTCCGCGGATCCCGCGGAAGGCGCCCTGTTCATCATCAGCGAAGCTGCCTCGGAGCTGTTCTGGGTCAAGCTCGCGGACGCGGACAAGTGGCTGCAGTACTCCGGCAGCGGCAAGGGCATCCGCTTCTACACCGACAAGAACAACGCAGGCAACAGCCGCATCGCCTTCACCTACGCGTCTTCCCTGGAAATGCCCAAAGATCCCTACGGTCTGGACGGCCAGGCCTGGATCCTGCTCCAGTATGGAAACGGCACCGGCGACGCCGCTCTGCTGGCCGCAGAAAAGAACGCGTCCGCGCTCGAGTCTCAGTCCCTGCAGGTCCGCGTCAATCCGCAGAACCGCAGCGAAAGCCTGTACGTGGCGAAGGACAGCGACGCCAGCATCTGGACGTTCGGCGCCATGGGCGGAGACCTCTACACGCTCTGCGCGGACGGCCTCTACCTGGAGGTGGAAGGCACCAGCCTTACGATCACCACGGATGCGACGTAAGCGACCTGGTTCCAGGTCATCCCCGGCACCGTCAACTACTGCACGGGCGAAGTGAATGTGAACGGAACCGAAACGACGCTCCGCGACGCCTTTGAGAGCAACTACAGAGCGCGCGGACTGGACGAGGCAGAGATCGAGCAGAAGCTGGACGACATCTTCGTTCAGAACGAAAAGGGCCAGTACGTCTTCCGGGAATACTCCACCCACACCATGCGGATCTTCTACATGGAGCGCGGCGCCGGCGCTTCCAACCTGCACATGCGCTTCAACCTGGCCTCCGTCCGCCCCGGCCAGATCCTGCTCAGCAAGCAGATCTCCGGCACGGATAAGGCCGACTACAAGCTGGCCGAATACGCGTACCAGATCTGGTACGAAACTTCCGGAAACAGCGGTTTTGAGCGCCTCACCGAAAGAACGGAGACCATCAGCCGCGTCAACGTGGCGGATCAGGATACGAACGCAGCCGCCAAGTACCTGAAGAGCTTTATCCCGGCCGGCAGCAGCGCCGTCTACGAGGACGTCTTCTTCCTGGCGCCGAACCAGACGGTCTGCATCTCCCTGCCCGAAGACGTGACCCGGTACTACATCGTCGAGTGCGGCGTGAACACGCAGGTCTACGACAGCGTCTCCGTGAACGGCAGCGAGATCGAAGGCATTCCCAGTGGTGACAGCCGCATGGATTATGCGACGGACGCGGCTTTCCTTTCCGAGCGTCAGAGGGTCGTCTTCGACAACCACGTAAGCGCTGATGCCCGCCGCAGCCTGACCATCACGAACAGACTGTACGACCTCGAAGGTCAGGAAGTCACGGACGATCCCGGCCGGTTCACCTTCCGCCTCTACCTGGGCGGCGAAAACGATGCGGAGCTGACCGCGGCTTCCATGCAGGACTACTGCGTGAAGAACGCCCATGGCGAATACTGCCGCTGGGACGCAGAGCGTAGTCCCCGGGACATGACCCGCCAGACGATTTCAGACAGATAAAATCGCGGCCTCCCGCCGTTGCGGGAGGCCGTTTTTTTATGGTATAGTTATACTGTTCATTTATGTGCCAAAGGAGGTCCTGCCTTGAAAAAACTGCTGTCCGCGCTGCTGATCGCATGGCTGGTGCTGAGCGCCGGCATCTTTTGCCATGCGGCGGAAGACGAGGCGAGGGCGGCTGCGGACAGACTCTACGGGCTCGGGCTCTTCAGCGGCACCGGCATCGCTTCGGACGGGTCACCCGTCTACAGCCTCGATCGGGGACTGACCCGCCAGGAGGCCATCACGATGGTCCTCAGTCTGATGGGAAAGACGCGGGAAGCGCGGGAGACGGTCTTCCAGACGCATTTCCTCGACGTGGACGCCTGGGCCGTACCCTACGTGGGATACGCGTTCCGGCAGGGGATCACGGCGGGCACGGGGCCGGACAGCTTCGGCGCGCACAAAGAGGTGACCGCGGCGGAGTACCTGACGTTTCTGCTGCGCTGTCTCGGCTACGAAAACGGAAACGATTTCCGCTGGGACGAGGCGGCATCCAAGACGGATTGGCTCGGCGTCACCCGCGGGGAATACGAGAACGCGCAGCGCTTTACGCGCGCCGACGCGGTCGTCTGCAGCGAGAGGGCGCTGCATGCCTTCTGCCGGGGCAGCGAGCAGACGCTGTCCGAAAAGGTGCTCGGCTTGGCGCTGGATGCGCCGCTTTCCCTGCCCGCGCGCGTTGCGGACAATACGTACGCCTTCCGCCTGGAGGATGTGCCCACCTATGAAGGAACGCCTTTCGTCGTGCTGAATGCCGGCATCCCTTCGTTTACGGAGGACGATCTGTCGCACCTCTCCTTTGAGCGCTACGGGGAGATGGACGGCCTGGGACGCTGCACGGCCGCGCTTGCCTGCCTGCACCGGGATCTGATGCCCTCGGACAGCCGGCATTCCATCTGGCAGATCAGGCCAAGCGGATGGCACACGGTGCGCTACGACGACCTCATTGCGGACAGGTACCTGTACAACCGCTGCCATCTGGTCGCCTTTTCGCTGGCGGGGGAACAGGATAACGAGAGAAATCTCATCACCGGCACATATGGCATGAACCACGACGGCATGCGCGGGTTCGAAACGCGCGTGGCCAACTTTCTGCAGCATTCGGACTGCCACGTGCTCTACCGGTCGACGCCCGTGTTCGACGGGCAGGATCTGGTGGCGAGAGGTGTGCATCTCGAGGCGATGTCCGTGGAGGACGGCGGAGAGGGAATCCTGCTGAACGTCTTTTGCTACAACGTGCAGCCCGGCATCGAGATCGATTACCGCACCGGAGACAGCCGGGCGATGGAGAACGCGGCGCAGATCATCGAAAGCCGTCAGGCGGTGGTGAGCGACGCGGTCTACGTCGCCAACACGAAGACCGGCAAGTTCCATTACACCTGGTGCAGCGCTGCCGCGGCGATGTCGGAACTGAACCGATACTATTCAAACGACAGGGACGAGCTCATCGAACTCTTCGAACCCTGCCGGATCTGCAACCCCTGAGGGGAGGACCTATGAAACCTGAAATCCAAAGGATCTACGACGAAAAACTCATGCCGGCCGAGGAGGCCGTGAAGATGATCAAATCCGGCGACCGCGTGTATGCCGGCACGGCCTCTTCCTGGGCCTACGGCCTGATGCAGGCGCTGTGGGACAGGCGTGGCGAGCTGGAAGGGGTCACGATCATGGGCAGCAACGGCTATCAGCCGACACCCATCTACGACGAGACACAGGACAATCCCTTCCTTTTTAATACGTATTTCATGGGATTCAACGAGAGAAAGCAGATGGCGGCGGGCAACCACGTGACGTACGGTTCCGTGCACCTGTCCCTCGTGGACATCTGGTCGGAATACATCGCCAGACCCGACGTCGTGCTGTTCGAGGTGAGCCGTCCGGACGAGAACGGCTACATGAGCTACGGTCCCTCCGGCACGGCTTGCGGCCCGAAGCTGAAGGAGGTCGGGAAGAAGATCCTGGTGCAGGTCAACCGCCACACGCCTTATGTGCTCGGCGAGGAGAACCTGATCCACGTGTCCGAGGTCGCCGCGATCTCCGAGATCGACATGCCGTACGCGCGCTACGAGGTGATGGAACCGGACGACCTGTCGAAGCGCATCGCGGATCACATCATGGAGGAGATCCCCGACGGCGCCACGTTTCAGCTCGGCCTGGGCAACATCTCCACGGCCATCGTCTACGATCTGCGGCAGCGCAGCGAGCTGGGCATCCACACGGAGCTTCTGAACCAGCCCATGC
>JAIKZT010000322.1 GCA_024682015.1 Clostridia bacterium | reverse complement strand
GAGGTTGACGTCGTCGAGCTCTTTATAGCGGTACATCTCGTTGACGAGCTCCATGATGGCTGCGAGCGCCGTGTTGAAGTTGAAGCGCTTCTCGATGTCCTCGGAAACTCTCTTGATGGTGTTGTTCAAAATATAGGCGAGCTGCCGGTCGTCCTTCCCTTCGGGAATGAAGCGGGCGGGCACGCCGGCCGTCGCTTCCTGCATCTCGCTGACGAGGCGCCAGACGCGGCCGAGGAACTTGTAGGACCCTTCCACGCCTGTGTCGGACCACTCCAGTTCCTTCTCGGGAGGCGCCGCGAACAGGATGAACAGCCTGGCGGTATCGGCGCCGTACTTGTCGATGATCTCCTCGGGCGATACAACGTTGCCGACGGATTTGCTCATCTTCTTACCGTCTTTCAGGACCATGCCCTGGGTGAGCAGGTTCTGGAACGGTTCCTCACACTTCGTGAGGCCGATGTCGTGCAGGAACTTGCAGAAGAAGCGCGCGTACATCAGGTGCAGGATCGCGTGTTCCACGCCGCCGATGTACTGGTCGACGTTCATCCAGTAGTCGGCCTTATCCACGTCCCAGACAGCCTTGTCGTTCTTGTTGTCGCAGTAGCGCAGCTCGTACCAGGACGAGTCGAGGAACGTGTCCATGGTGTCGACTTCGCGCTTGGCGGGCTTGCCGCAGCAGGGGCAGACCGTGTCGACGAACGTCTTGCTCGTCGCGATGGGCGACTCGCCCTTGCCGGTGAACACGACGTCGGTCGGCAGCAGCACGGGCAGGTTCTCTTCCTTCTCAGGGACCCAGCCGCACGCGTCGCACCAGACCATGGGGATGGGCGTGCCCCAGTAGCGCTGGCGGGAGATGAGCCAGTCGCGCAGCTTGAAATTGACCTTGGGCGCGGCGAAGCCGGCTTCCTCGAAATCCTTCTGCATGGCCTTGATAGCCTCGCGGTTGTCCATGCCGTTGTACTTGCCGGAATTGATGACGGTGCCGTCCGCGATGAAGGCTTCCTTCAGGTCGTTGATGTCGATGTCGTCCCGGTGCGGGTCCACGACGGGCACGATGGGAAGATCGTACTTCTTGGCGAACTCGAAGTCTCTCTGGTCGCCGTACGGCACGCCCATGACGATGCCGGTGCCGTATCCCATGAGCACGTAATCCGCCAGGTAGATGGGAATGTCTTCGCCGTTGGCCGGGTTCACCGCGTAGCGGCCCGTGAACGCGCCGGTCTTCTCCTTGACGGTCGACGTACGCTCGATGTCGGTCTGGCGGCGTGCCTGCTCGATGTAGGCGCGGCAGTTCGCTTCCTCCAGCGTGCCCTTGATGAGATCTTCCACCATGGGATGCTCGGGCGAAATGACCATGAACGTGGCGCCGAAGATGGTGTCCACGCGCGTGGTGAACACGGGCAGATCCATTCCTTCGCCCTTCAGCTTATAGACGACCTCCGTACCTTCGGAGCGGCCGATCCAGTTGCGCTGCATGGTCTTGACGTGCTCGGGCCAGCCGGGCAGCGTGTCGAGACCATCGAGCAGCCTGTCGGCGTAATCCGTGATCTTCAGGTACCACTGCGAGAGATTCTTCTTCGTGACGACCGAATGGCAGCGCTCACAGCATCCGTCCACGACCTGTTCGTTCGCGAGGACCGTCTGGCAGGACGGGCACCAGTTGACCGGATTCTCCTTCTTGTAGGCGAGCCCGTGCTTGTAGAACTGGATGAAGATCCACTGCATCCACTTGTAGTAGTCTTCCTTGTAGGTGCACACCTCTCTGTCCCAGTCATAGGAGAAGCCCAGCTGGCGGAGCTGCTTTTCCATCTCCGCAATGTTGGAACTGGTCCATACGGCCGGATGCGTCTGATTCTTGATGGCTGCGTTTTCCGCAGGCAGGCCGAAGGAGTCGAATCCGATGGGGTGCAGCACGTTTTTTCCGTTCATGTGCAGGTATCTGGCCAGCACGTCTCCGATGGAATAGTTGCGCACGTGCCCCATGTGAAGCTTGCCCGAAGGATACGGGAACATCTCCAGACAGTAGAACTTCTCCTTGTCCGGATCTTCGGTTACGTGGAAGACGTCCTTATCCGCCCACACCTTCTGCCATTTGGGTTCGATCTTTTTAAAATTGTACTGACGTTCCATTGGTCTGCCTTTCTCTATGACTGATTGGTTTCATTAATTACATGGGGCCGCAGGGGTGGCGCAAAAGAGGCTCATGCCGAGAAGCGCAGTCCGCGGCGCCCCCGTCCGCGGCGAGCATCGCATGGTATGAGGATGGTTTGCGACAGGACCCCAAGGGCAAGTATATAAACCGGGCCGCAGGGGTGGCGCAAAAGAGGCTCATGCCGAGAAGCGCAGTCCGCGGCGCCCTCGTCCGCGGCGAGCATCGCATGGTATGAGGATGGTTTGCGACAGGACCCCGAAGGCGAGTATAAAACACTGAGCTGCAGGGGTGGCGCCTTACGCCTCCGGCTTGGGTTCAAAGCTCAGATGCGGGCAGTCGATCCACACCTTCTCGATCTGGTAGCGGTCTCTCTGCTCGGCGGTGAACAGGTTGATGATCACGTCGCCGTAGTCGAGCAGCACCCAGCCAGTCTCCCCTTTGCCCTCCTTGTGGTCCATAAAGACATCCTTCTTGGCGAGGCCGTCCTCAACTTCATCGGCAAGCGCTGCGATCTGGCGCATGGAGCCGGCGGTCGCGATGACGAAATAGTCCGCGAAACCCGACTTCTCCGCGATGTCGATGATGCTGATGTCTCTCGCTTTCTTGCCGTCCAACAGCTGGGCGGCCAGCAAAGCCAGTTCTTTATTGTCCATGGTCTCCTCCTTGATCCAGTTGTTCCTTTAACCAGTCTATGGTCTCGTCCGACAGCGGGTCGAACGTCTTTCCGATGCTGTGCACGTACTCCCGGGTACGGAGCATGAGCTTGTACACGCACTCGTCGATGGGAAGCTCCATCAGCTTCCGCATGTCCTCTATGCCCGGATAGTCCCGGGTCTCCTCCAGCTGATCCGCTACCTTGAGGATCTTTTCCAGCAGGCTCATGCCCGGGCGGCCGGTCGTGTGGAAGCGGATGGCGTTCAGGATGTCCTCGTCCTCCACGCCGTAGCGCTTTTTCAGCAGCCTTGCCGCCGCCGCGCCATGCTCGAGGTTGCCAGCAGGCCTGCACACGTCGTGGAACCACGCGGCGATCTCCGCCTTGACAGGGTCTTCGCCCCAGCGCGCGGCGAGTTCCTTCGCCAGTTTGACCACGCCGCAGGTGTGCTGAAAGCGCGACGTCTTCTCGTGCGTGCGCGCGTATTCGCGCACCTTGCCCCGCATGTCGAGATAAAGCTCGTTTTCGAGAATGTAGTCGATGACGGTATCCGGCAGCAGGAAGCGCACGGATTTGCCCTCGCGCAGCCTCTCCTTGATGTCCGTCGAGCTGATCTCCAGTTCCGGGATGCGGATGTACTCCGCGCGGAGCGGGTACTTTTCCTTCAGCTGGTCGATGGCCTCCTGCAGCTTCGCTTCGTCGAAGCCCTTGCGCAGTCCGATGAGGAAACTGAAATTCCTGATCAGCTCTTCCGCCTTGTGCCAATGCCACAGTTTATAGAACGAATCCGTCCCCATGATGAAGAACAGGTCGTCGTCCGGATAGTACGTCTCCTTTAAGGCGGTGAGCGTATCGTACGTATACGAAGGCTCTTCCCGCTTCAGTTCGATGTCGCTGATGGCGAAAAACGGGTGATCCCCCGCAGCCAGCCGCAGCATCTCGAGGCGGTGAGCCCCATCCGCCGGCGGCACCGCTTCCTTGAACGGGTTGACGTATGCCGGCACGAGCAGCACCTTGTCCAGGTTCGCTTCCTGACGCATCTGTTCGGCCAGGATGAGGTGGCCGTAATGCAGCGGGTCAAAGCTTCCGCCCAAAACCCCTATTCTCTTACCCATTTACTTCCCTTCCGGCAGATCCACCGCGATGGACAGTTCCTTGAGCTGCTGCTCCGTGACGATCGTCGGGGCTTCGCTCATGACGCACTGGGCGTTCTGATTCTTGGGGAACGCGATGACCTGGCGAATGTCGTCAGTGCCCAGCAGCAGCATGCACAGGCGGTCGAGACCGAACGCCAGTCCACCGTGGGGCGGCGCGCCGTACTTGAACGCGTCGATGAAGAAACCGAACCGCGTGCGGATGTCCTCCTCCGTCAGCTGCAGCACTTCGAAGATCTTCTTCTGCAGCTTGCTGTCGTGGATACGGATGGAACCGCCGCCGGCTTCGTAGCCGTTGATGACGATGTCGTAAGCGTCGGCGTAGATCTTCTCGAGCTCGCCGGTCTCCAGATAGTGGATGTCCTCCTTCTTGGGCGACGTGAACGGATGGTGCATGGCCATGTAGCGGTTCTCCTCATCGGACCACTCGAACATCGGGAAGTCGACGACCCACAGCAGCTTGTATTCCTTCGGGTCCAGCAGCCCCATCTTGCTCGCCAGATCGCGGCGCAGGAAGCCCAGGGAAGCCCAGACGACTTCCTTCTTGCCGGAGACGATCAGGATGAGGTCTCCCGCCTTCGCGTTGAATCTTTCGCAGATCTTCTCCAGTTCTTCCTGGCTGAAGAACTTGCCGACGGAGGAGCGGATCTCGCTCTCTTCCTTGCGGATCCAGACGAGGCCCTTCGCGCCGAACGTCTTGATGGATTCCGTCATCTTGTCGACGTCCTTGCGGGAGAACTTCTCGGAGCAGCCGTTCATGTTGATGCCCATGACCCGTCCGCCCGCGGCCAGCGCGTCCGTAAACACACCGAAGCTGCAGTCCTTCACGGCGTCCGCGATGTCCACGAGTTCGAAGCCTACGCGCAGGTCCGGCTTATCCGAGCCGTAGCGGTTCATGGCTTCGTCCCAGGTCATCCGCGGCAGCGGCAGCCGGATGTCCACGCCGAGCATCTCCTTGAACAGGCGCTGCAGGAAGCGCTCCTGCACGTCCAGAATGTCCTCCTGGTCCACGAAGCTCATCTCCAAGTCGATCTGCGTGAATTCCGGCTGGCGGTCCGCCCGCAGGTCTTCGTCGCGATAGCATTTCGCGATCTGGATGTAGCGATCCGTGCCGCCGACCATCAGCAGCTGTTTGAACTGCTGCGGGGACTGGGGCAGCGCGTAGAACTTGCCCGGGTTGACCCGGCTGGGCACGAGATAGTCTCTGGCCCCTTCGGGCGTGGGCTTGGCGAGGACGGGCGTCTCGACTTCGATGAAGCCGTTCTCGTAATAGAAATTGCGGATGACGTTGTACATCTTGCTGCGGAACGCGAGCGTCTTCTGCATGAGTGGCTTGCGCAGGTCGAGATAGCGGTACTTCAGCCGCAGTTCGCCGGACACATTGTCGTCGTCCTTGATGTAGATGGGCGGCGTTTCGCTCTCGGCGTAAACGCTCAGCTCCTCCGCGAGGATCTCCACGGCTCCCGTCTCGAGCTCCGCGTTCTTGCTCTCGCGCTCGCGTACGATGCCGCGCACGCCCACGGTGTACTCACTGCGAAGGCCGTTCGCCTTCTCCAGCACGTCCGCGGGAGTCCCGTCGCCGAACACGACCTGGACGATGCCGCTTCTGTCGCGGATGTCCGCGAAGATGAGGCTGCCGAGATTTCTCTTCTTGGCGACCCAGCCGTTGACGGTCACTTCCTTGCCGATGCAGTTTTCTCTGACTTCGCCGCAGTAGCAGCTTCTTTTGATGAGTTTATCCATTTTCAGCACCTACCTGTTTATTTCCTCATCGATGGATTCGATGGCTATCTCTCTCTGAACGGAACCGGCCATGTCGCGCAGCTGGCAGACGCCCCGGTCGAGCTCGTCGTCGCCGAGCACGATGCAGTATCTGGCGCCGCTGCGGTCCGCGTATTTCAACTGGGCTTTCAGGCCCCGGCCGCACACGTCCGTCAGCACCCGGCAGCCCTTGGCCCGCAGGTCTTTGGCGATCTTCAGGCCTTCGGTCTTGGCGCGGTCTCCGAGCGTCGCGACGAACACGTCGCAGTCCGTGGGTTTGGGGATCTCGATGCCCTTGGCTTCGAGGATGAGCAGCAGCCTCTCCAGCCCCATGCCGAAGCCCACGCCCGGCACGTAAGGTCCGCCGACCTCCTCCACGAGGTGGTCGTAGCGGCCGCCACCGCATACCGTGGACTGAGCCCCCAGGTCGTCCGAGATGAATTCGAAGGCGGTCTTCGTGTAGTAGTCGAGGCCGCGGACGATGCCCGTATCGATCTCGTAGGGAATGCCCAGCGCGTCGAGGTCGGCCTGCAGATCCGCAAAAGCCGCCCTGCACTCGTCGCACAGGAAATCCAGCATGCGCGGAGCGCCTT
>JAIKZT010000318.1 GCA_024682015.1 Clostridia bacterium | reverse complement strand
GCTGTGGTGGCAGATCCTGCAGTTCTTGAATGCGACGGACTTTGGCGTCGCGGATCCGCTGTACGGCAACGACGTGGGCTTCTACGTGTTCCGGCTCGAGTTCCTCGACGCGCTCAACGCTTCCGCGCTCAGCATCATCGGCTCGCTGCTCCTCGCGACGGTCATCTATTACGTGCTGCTCATCAATTTCGTGCAGCCCGACGACGACGCGGACGGCGAGGCGGATTCCTACGATTACGAGATCCCCAGCGAAGACGAGGACGGCGAGGTGTTCCGCCCCGGCGGCATGGCCGGCAAGGTCATCGAGCTGTTCAGCAAGGGCGGGCGTGTGCGGACGGACAGCGCGCCGGAGCCGCACAAGGACCTTCGCCACACGGGCAAGGCCATCCTGCGCGTCGCGGGCACCCAGATCGCCATCCTGGGCGTGCTGGGCTTCCTGCTGCTGGCCGTGCGCTTCCTGCTGGCCCGCTACGACCTGCTGTACTCCGGCACGGGCGTGGCGTACGGCGCTGGCTACACCGATATCACCATCACGCTGAACGTCTATCGCATCTGCATCGCGCTGGCGATCCTGTCCGCGGTCTTCTTCGTGATCGCGCTCAAGAAGCGCAGCGTTAAGCTGGGGGTCATCTTCCCCATCCTGATGGCCGCAGTATTCGCGATCGGCATCGGGGCGGCGGGGGCCGTGCAGAGCCTCGTCGTCGCGCCGGACGAGATCAACAAGGAGCGGCCTTACCTGCAGAACAACATCAACTTCACGCGCATGGCGTACGACCTGCAGGGCATTACGATCAAGGATTTCGTGCCCACGAGCCGGCTCTCCACGAAGGACGTGCTCGAGAACATGGGAACGTTTTCAAACGTGCGGATCAACGACTTTGAACCCGCCCAGCAGTTCTACAACCAGACGCAGTCCATCCGCACGTACTACGAGTTCAACGACGTGGACGTGGACCGTTACTACGTGAACGGCGAGTACACGCAGGTGTTCCTGTCCGCGCGCGAGATCAACCAGAGAAAGATCGAAAATCAGTGGCTCATCCGCCACCTGAAATACACCCACGGCTACGGCATCACGCTGTCCCGCGTGGACAAGGTAACGTCCTCCGGCCAGCCCGACATGCTCATCGACAGCATCCCGCCCGTCTCGGAGGTGCCCGAGATCACCATCGCGCGGCCCGAGATCTACTTCGGCGAGTCCACGAACGATTACGTCATCACGAACACGTCCGAGCAAGAGTTCGACTATCCGAGCGGCGAATCCAACGTGTACTGCACGTACGACGGCACGGGCGGCATTCGGCTGAGCTTCTTCAACCGGCTGCTGTTCGCCATCCGCGAGCGCTCCCTGAAGATGCTCGTCTCCACGAACATCAACAGCGACTCGAAGATCCTCATCTACCGCAACATCAACGATCGGCTCGAGAAGATCGCTCCGTTCCTGATGTACGACGACGATCCCTACGTGGTCGTCGCGGACGGCCGGGTCTACTGGATGATCAACGCCTACACCGGCAGCTCGTACTATCCGTATTCCGAACCCTACAGCAAGACGTCGGGCCTGAATTACATCCGCAATTCCGTGAAGGCCGTCGTCGACGCGTACAACGGCGACGTAAGCTTCTACATCTGCGACGAAAACGATCCTGTGGCGGAGACCCTCTCCAAGATCTACCCGAAGCTGTTCAAGAGCTTCAGCGAGATGCCCGCTGCCCTGCAGGAGCACGTGCAGTATCCGAACGCGATGTTCTCCATCCAGGCGGACGTCTTCCAGAAATACCACATGACAGACGTGGCGGTCTTCTACCAGAACGAGGACCTGTGGGACATCGCCCGCGAATCCTACGGCCAGACCGAGATGGAGATGACGCCGAATTACTTCATCATGAAACTGCCCGGCGAGACGGATGTGGAATTCGTCAGCTCCATTCCTTACACGCCCTCGGGCAAGAACAACATGACGGGCATCCTCACGGCCCGTTCCGACGGGGCGAATTACGGACAGCTCATCCTGTACCGCATGCCCAAGGACCGCATCATCTACGGCCCTGCGCAGATCGAGGCGCAGATCAACCAGGACGTCGAGATCTCCAAGGAGTTCTCTCTCTGGAACAACTCCGGTTCCACCTACTCCCGCGGCAACCTGTACGTGCTGCCCGTGGAAGGCACGCTGCTGTACGCCGAACCCATCTATCTGGAGGCGACGACCGGCAGCCTGCCCGAAGTCAAGCGGGTCATCATGTACTACGGCGACAAGCTGGCGTACAAGTCCACGCTGGCGGAATGCCTCGACGCGCTGTTCGGCGAAGGCGCAGGCAGCCCGCTCAACACAGCCTATCCGATCGAGACCGGCCGCCTGTTGGCGGAAGAGATCGCAAGCGGCACGTTTGACCCATCCAATGCCCAGCAAGGCGGCCAGCAGTCGTCCGGGCAGGAGGGCCAGGCTGATCCGGACGAAACAGATTACAAAGCCCTGGCCATGGAGGCCTACCAGAAGGCCATGGAATACCTGGAACAGATGAAGGGCTATCTGGATCTGATGGCGCCGGAGGAGTTCACGGCGCCCGAAGAGCCCGAAGAGGCCCCGGGTCCCGCGGAAGGAT
This sequence comes from Clostridia bacterium, assembly GCA_024682015.1. Classification (GTDB taxonomy): domain Bacteria; phylum Bacillota; class Clostridia; order Peptostreptococcales; family Anaerovoracaceae; genus RUG11894. The sequence continues at coordinate 5,357 of JAIKZT010000318.1, read as the reverse complement.
CGCCCGAAGGGACAGAACCGACCGAAATGCCCGCGGCCGAAGGAACAGAAACGACGAACGGAGGCAACTGAAGCCATGCTAAAAGAAATGCTGTTTACCATTCCCGCCGACAAGCACTCTGCGGAGGAGATCCGCGCGGCGCTGGAGGCTCACCCCGAGATCCGCTTCGTCAGCCTGGCGGCGGCGGACATCTACGGAAACGATACAGACGAGAAGATCCCCGTGCGGGTCATGATGAAGGACATCGATAAATTTCTGGCCGAAGGCCAGCAGACGGACGGATCTTCCGTACTGTTGCCGAAGATCGCGGACATCTCCGACGCCAAGGTCGACCTGATGCCCGACCGCACGGTCAACTGGTACGTGGACTACAATTTCAGCAACATCGACGACGAGACGGGCCTGCCCGTGGGCAGCCTTCGCATTCCGGCGTTCCTGAAGCACAACAACACGCGCGACGTGGGTTCGCGGATCATTCTGCGCGACGCCATCGAAGTGTTCAAGAGCGAACTGCTGCGGATGCTGCGTGAAAATCCCTACGTGTTCGATTATCTGCCTTTCGATTCGGCGGATGACATCGACGAACTGCTGCTGACGAGCGCGACAGAGATCGAATTCTACGTAAAGACGCCCCACGACGTGGCGGACAAGGACCGGCTGCAGGTGTCCCAGGAGCTGAAGGAACAGTACTGGAAGCGCACGCTGGGCCCGGTGCGCACGGCGCTGGAGCGGACGCTGCAGCTGCTGGACTGCTACGGCCTGAACATCGAGATGGGCCACAAGGAAGTGGGCGGCGTCAAGCCCGAGCTGCACAAGGGCGGCTACGAGCACATCATGGAGCAGCTCGAGATCGACTTCCGCTACGCGGACGCGCTGCAGGCGGCGGACAACGACTATTTCGTGCGCTACATGATCAAGGATGCCTTCCGCCGCCACGGGCTGGACGTTACGTTCATGTCCAAGCCGGTCGAGGGCGTGGCGGGCAGCGGCAAGCACACGCATTTCGGCGTGGCGGCGAAGCTGAAGGACGGGCGGACCGTCAACCTGTTCACGGCGCTTGACCCGTCCAAGGACTACCTCTCCCCGCTGGGCTACGGCGCGCTCATGGGCATTTTGAAGAACTACGAGGTCATCTCCCCGCTGGCCAACTGCCGCAACAACGCGTTCCAGCGCTTAAAGCCCGGCTTTGAGGCGCCCGTGTCCATCTGCACGGCGCTGGGTCACTCCGTGGAGAAGCCTTCCCGGAACAGGACCGTACTGCTGGGGCTCATCCGTGACATCAACAGTCCGCTCGCGACGCGCTTTGAGATGCGCGCGCCCAACCCCAAGAGCAACACGTACCTCGTGCTCGCGGCAGGCTATCTGGCCATGCTCGACGGACTCGAGGCGGCGCTGAAGGCGAAAAAGACGCCGGATGAACTGTGCGCCTCCGTGTCGAAGGCCTACGGAGAAGAGGATTTCTACCTCGAAAAGGACCGGGTCTACCGCGCGGAGAACAACATCTTCGAGGACTACACGCAGGAAGACCGCGAAAAACTGTTCGGCAAGTGCCCTGCGACGGTCTGGGAAAATCTGCGCTCGTTCAGGGAATATCCCGAGAAACTGCAGGTGCTGCTGCGCGGAAACGCATTCGCGCCCATCGATCTGGAGTCGTTCGAGGCGTCCGTCGTGGAGCAGTGGTCGTTCTCGCTGCGCGACCGGCTCGTGCCGCAGATGGCCGAACGCGTGCATGAACTGAAGAAGGTGCATGACAGCAACAACTGCAAGCAGCTCGATGAAACGCGCTGGAACGAGATCAACGCTCTGCGGAAGGATCTTTGCCAGGACGGGCTGCACCACAAGTGCTTCCTGTCTCTGCTGGAGGACGCGCTGGACGCGGGCGATTTCAATACGGCTTCCGACATGCAGGTCGCGGCGCAGGAAAGCATCGAAAAACTGGAGAAACTGTACGCGCGGTACCGCAAAAATATCCTCGATTAGCGTAAAATGAAGGAAAACCCCACACTCGCTTCACGAAAACCACACAAAAGGCCGCTATTCTTTAGGTGCAGTGAACAGAGAGTAAGGGGAGCGCAAGCTTCCGATAGTTTTCCTTCTATACAATAAAGATACACACATCCGGGAAAAGCGGCCTTTCGAGGCCGCTTTTGCTTTGCAAGGAGGACCCTTATGTACGAAGAACTGAAAGAAATACTGGACAAGGCTCAGCGCATTGTATTTTTCGGCGGCGCGGGCGTTTCGACCGAGAGCGGCGTGCCTGATTTCCGCAGTGAAAACGGCCTGTACCACGCGCGGCAGAACTACGGCAGAAGCCCCGAGGACATGCTGTCCATCGACTTCTTCGACAGCGACCCGGTCACATTCTTCGATTATTACAAGAAGAACCTGATCGCGACGTGGGCCAAGCCGAACCGGGCTCACAAGGCGCTCGCCAAGCTCGAAGAGCAGGGAAAGCTTTTGGGCGTGGTCACGCAGAACATCGACGGCCTGCACCAGCTTGCCGGCAGCAAGCGCGTGTACGAGCTCCACGGCAGCGTGCACCGGAACCGCTGCCTGCGCTGCCGCAGGAAATACGGCCTGGACTACATCCTCGACGAGGCGAATTGCCGAAATGGCGTGCCGTACTGCGAGTGCGGCGGGCTGATCAAGCCCGAGGTCGTCCTCTACGGCGAGATGCTCGACGAGCCGACCATCCGCGGCGCCGTGAACGCCATTTCCCAGGCGGACGTGCTCATCATCGGCGGCACGTCGCTCGTCGTGTACCCGGCGGCCGGCTTCGTGCACTATTTCAAGGGCGATAAGCTCGTCGTGCTCAACAAGTCCGAGACGGCGGCGGACGCCCGGGCGGATCTCGTCATCCACGACCCGATCGGGGAGGTGCTGGGCGAATGCCTGAACATAGAAGCTTAAGCGAGGCGCTCGAGGAGGGCCGGCAGAAGCTGAAAGGCCGCACGGAGCAGGCGGCCGAAATGCTGGACGAGGCGCGCAAGGGTTCACAGACCATGAAAAAGGCGGCTCAGCGCTCCCGGGAAAAGGCCGAGATCCCCGCTTCTCATGAGAAGACAGCGCTCGTGCTGTCCGGCGGCGCGGCCAGGGGCGCCTACGAGATGGGCGTCTGGCAGGCGCTGCGGGAGCTGGGGGTACAGCCCGACATGGTCTGCGGCACGTCCATCGGCGCCATGAACGCCTACATCGCCGCGCTCGGCTCCTTCGAGAAAGCGCGCGACATGTGGCTGGACATGAAGACGGAGGAGGTCTTCGACTTCGACCGCGTGCTGCAGGACGGCGGGGGCAGCTTTACCGGCATCCGGGACATCCTGATGGAGGGTTTTCCGGAGGCGGCCGTGCGCGCATCGCGGACGGACTTTGGCCTGTGCACCGTGCGCCTGAACGAAGAGGCCTCCATGGACCCGGCCACATGGACGCCGCTGTACCTTTGGAAAGAAGACATCCCGGAAGGGAAGATGATGGATTACGTGCTGGCCAGCTGCTCGTGCTATCCCGTCGTGAAGCCCTACAAGATTGACGGGCGCAAGTACCTGGACGGCGGGTTTTACGATTACGTGCCCATCCGCATGGCGCTTGAGCGCGGCGCGGAACGCATCATCGCGGTCAACCTGGAAGCCGCGGGCAGGGTGCAGGGCGAGGATATCGAGCGGGCCGGCGCGCGGCTGACGATGATCGAGCCTTCCGCGGAGCTGGGCAATTTCGTGGTGTTTGACCCGTCCAATACCCGCCGCATCATGCGCATGGGCTACCTGGACACGATGAAGATCTACGGGGCTTTCGAGGGCAACCGGTTCACGTTCATGAAGGGCGCCATGGACCAGCGCAGCCTGGCTGCGGCGGAGCGGGCCGGCGAGATCCTGGGGCTGGACAGCGGCGTGATCTACTCGAAGCTGTCCTACCGGAACGCGCTGGCGGACGCGGCTGCGCAGTCCCGGGCCGTGCAGGAAGGAGGAGTTACGCTGTCGAAGGCAGCCGTGTTTCTGGCGGGCTGCGAAGCCTTGAAAAAGCAGGGCGCCGGCCACCCGCTGAAGGAAGCGGCGGGACGACTTCCTCTGGGCCGCGAGTACAATGCGGCGCTGTGGCTCATTAAAAACGGATTAGTCTAGAACCTCTGGCTTGACGCAGCAAGAGCCTGGAATCTGTGCGATTCCAGGCTCTTTTACATGCATCGTTCATGGCGTTCCCTTCGACAGGCTCAGGGAACATTGAAACTAACTGTTCTTGTACTTTTCGATCTCCATGAGCAGCAGGTAGAGGCGCTTCTGCTCGTCGGGCGACTTTTCCGCGACGAGCTCGTAGCATTTCAGCGGAATGTCTTCAGCAGGGTCAGCGGCGTCGTCCAGAACTTCGACCAGACGGGAGAGCGGGATGTTCAGCCCCTTTGCGACTTTGGCAGCCATTTCGACCGAAACGTTCTTCTCGCCCCGCTCGATCTGACCGATGTAAGACTCGTGCAGACCCGAAAGCTCCGCGAGCTTTACCTGGCTAAGCTTCTTCTGGTTTCTGAGAGCGCGTATTCTTTTTCCGATCTGGTTTGCCGTTTTCCCCATGCTCTTCTTCTCCGGATGGTCGAATCGATTTGTATGTGAGTAAAGTCTATAGATGAGAAAACGGCTCACCAATATACTATTAATATTAAATGCTCTAAAACCTATACTAAAGATATTAAATTCAAAAATTTATGCTATTATAATTCTAAATTGTGCCGCAGGATCGTTCCGGCGGCACGCCCCCCTGCACGAAAAAAGGGCACCCCTCCGAACGTTTCAAATCCGCGGTGAGGCACCCTCCTTTGCATGCGAGGGGGTCATTTTTATTCAGTTTCTTTCGGCGGCTGCGTCAGCGCGCGGCGTAGCGATTCGATGCCTCGGTAGAGCCTCGCGGACACGGCGTGGGCGGATACGCCCTCCATGGCGGCGAGCTCCGCGGGCCGAAGCCCTCCGAGTCCGCAATAGTAAACGGCTTTTCGCTGTGCAGGCGGCAGGCGGTCCAGTTCCTCCAGCAGGCGCCGGTGCATGGACACCTTCTCCTGCGCGCGGATGATCTGGTCCGCGCAGTCCTCACCAAGGCGATGGATCCACCGGGGATCCGCGGCGAGTTCCGTATTTCGCAGCTGCATCAGATCAGCGCAGCATCTCGTCGCGATGGTGAACAGCCAACTGCGCGCGCAGCTGCCGTCATGCAGGCTTTCCAAGCTCTCCCAGGCTTTGCACAGCGCCGTGTGCGCCGCGTCCTGGCCATCGTGGGAATTCCTGGTCAACCGGACGCAGTACCGAAGGAGGTCATCCCCGAAGACCGCGATGTGCTGCAGATAGAACGTGTGTCTTTCCTGCGGCGAACGGAAGAGG